>CAYWMG010000333.1:0-2071 GCA_964459245.1 uncultured Candidatus Bathyarchaeia archaeon | reverse complement strand
CGCCAATCACGCCCACCTTGCCATTACACATAGGTAGGGACCTCAAGTAATCAATGCATCCTTGAACGTCCCCTATCACGTCCGTATCTGCCACGCCTTCAGCCGAACGAACCTTCGTTACAACATCATCAGGAGCACCATGGCCGAATCGGAAGTAGAGATTAGGACAAATGGCGAGGTATCCGTCATGAGCAAACTTACGAGTGAACTCCTTATACAATTCATCCCATCCAGGAGCGTGGTGAATCAAGACCACTCCGGGCAAAGGACCCCTTCCCAAGGGACGAGCGAAGTAGGCATTGATCGCCTCTCCATTATTCCCATGGACCATAACCGTTTCCGCTAACATTCCTTCATACATGTCAGTTGTATATCGCTGCATGTCCATTCCTTCATTCACACCATGGATTAAGGATATAGGACGGAAAGTGATGAAACCCATGTTCCGGCCGTGTTCGACTTAATTGTATAGCTATGGCCTTGCACAGTCACTCACCACTCTAACTCTAGTAGTCTGAACCAAAGCCAGAAAAAATTATTTAAATGATAGAGACGGTGGGTCACTGCCAGCGGTTGGAACCAGAGATTTGCAAGTCAAGTCAAGAGTAATCCTTTCCATCCTGATTCTTGTTCTAATGTTCTCCTCCGCTGTGATTTTCCTAAGTCCATATTTTAACGCTGAAACTTTTTCCCGGAAATATGTTTCCGCTGAGTCGTCGAAGTTTCTGGTTGTGGGAGACGTGCGTGACGTTTTGAGGGGACAGTCGCTTTACTCGAATCAGAGCACCTCTAATCTGATTATGGGATTTGGTGCTGGAGCCTTTGGATCAGTGAACAGAACTGGCGAAATGATGATCTTTGATGGCAAAGCCTACGTGAAAGCGTCTGATAAGGCTACGAATTATGGGATGGAAGTTTCAAACAGACTCTTGACGCCGTTTTCCGTAGAATTATTGACGGGAGTCAATCCAACCGCCATCTATGAGTTTGACAGTAATGGGAAAAAAGAGTACACCATCGACCTGCTCTACCAAACTCTCTCTCAGAAACATGGTCGATTATTCGCCGTATTTGGCATCGGGCAGTTTCAGGAGATTGACCCATCGGCAATAAAATTGGCCCCCAATTATGGTGAGTCGTTACTCGACCCGGTGAACAAGGACAAGTACTTTCATAACCTAAGTCCGATTAATGGAAGGGTTGGAATTTTCTTCGGCGTCGTGAATAACCCAAGCAAAGAAGCGCCGGCAGAGTATGATAAGAACATCGAGGAGAGAATTTTCTACGTAAACCCGTCAGACCGCGGTAGCCTGGCACTCCAAAGTCACACTCACATTCTAATAACGAGTAACGAAACCCTTCGTTATGGGTCAGACTATTCAGAAGCTACGATACTGGGCATAGGCCAGAGCTTGACAGTTGTAAGCGTCTATCATCTATTGACTCAAAGCCTTCTGAAGAAGGCCATCATCATCGTATACGAACTCGGAATAGCACTCTCTCCGTCGGGCACGCCCAGTTTAACAATTGAGACTGCCATCCTACCTAGTCCCTTAGTTTTCCTAATCGTTTACTCCTTGAAAAGCATCAAGGCTTCGGTTCATGCTGCTACTGAGTTTGACTCGTAAGAATCCAATCGTATCTATTCTTCCTCAATCGAACGGTCATCGCAGAAAGAGATCAAATATAGATTTTCTCACGTGCCCAGTTTGTGGTTCTCCGAAGGTTGAATTTGACCAGGAAGAGTGTACAAGCTGTTGTCGCCGTTGCGGATGGAATGGTGGTCATTCCACCAACCGCCTACGGGAACTTCAAAGAAAACTTAAACTCAGAATCCTGAAACGACGCGGACTAAAGCCATACTGAGAAGACCCACATGATTAGTTGCCTATTCGTGTCGCACGACACACAATTGCTGTTAGTTTCACGCTAGAACCTAGTTATGAGTATAGGAACTGCGTTCTATCCTGAACTTGCTAGCGATTTGAGACCCCGTCAAATTTTACCTCCGTATCTAGGTTGCCACCAGTTACGTTGCCCCGTACGATGCCCGGTACGGTGCCCACATGAC
>CAYWMG010000332.1:0-3553 GCA_964459245.1 uncultured Candidatus Bathyarchaeia archaeon | reverse complement strand
TAATGTTGCCATAGATGGGGAAGTCCTTGGAAAGGGATGGAAGATGGCGTTAGAGTTGAAAACTCCACGAGATGATGTTACACGCGGGATAGGACAACTGGCCGAAGCTTTAGCCTATGGATATAATCAAGTCGCATTAGTTACCACTCTTCGGACTGCAAAGAAGATAGATTCAACAGTATTCGACGAGCTGGGCTTAGTATTGCTAGGTGTAGATTCGAAAGGTGAAGTCAAGCAAGTCTGTCCGACTTAGGCTGTCTGAGTTCGATAGAATGCTATAGTCATTTGCTCAATGTAACTTCAGTTGGTTCTATTGATGGAGAGTGCGTTCATCTGAAAAGGTTTCACGATGCAGTCCCAAGGTGTGACCACGCCTGTCTCGCAAACTAGGCATTTGCCTTTGTCACGTAGTAACAGCATAGCGCCTTCGATGAGGGGAAGTTTTCCCGTAACTTGGGTTGCATCTATCGCTCTGATTTGGTGCATCCTTGTGGTATACAGCTGATGGCTTAGAACTTGAATGCCTTCTGGACTGAAGATGTAGTCGATTGCTGTTCTATCTGAGATGAATGCATTACTGTTACTCACGAAAGCTCTTCTGATCCGTCTTCTAATCATCTCTTCGAGAGTTTCTTTCAGTGTGGCATCTTTTTGGATGTGGAATGGTGGGGACGCAACGTCTTTGCACGTAAGTTCCGTATCGATGATTCCGTTATCGTAAAGTTATAGAAGGTCAGATAGTGAGATAAGCGCTCTTCTACCCTTGTAAGCGAAAGCAAGGCCAACTTTCGTTTCTATGAATTTCGAAAGCAGTTCGGGAAGAGTTGCATCATAACGTATGACAGGAAGCCGTGTCGAGATTGAGCCACATTTACTTGTGATGTATGAGTGGATGTTTTTAGGAAACGCATGAACAAGTCCCGTTAGGATATTGCATCCGACGACAACCTCATCTGTGTATGCTTTCTTTCGGATGATGGTGAGAGCATCTATGCCATGGAATCCCAGTACAGAACCGGCAACGAGAATTGAACTATCCGCTGTAATGCTAGGCGTAGCTCTCTTGAAAGCATCTCCGAATAGCTCTTCTTTCACAGGTGGCACAAAGAGCGATGTCTCATTCTCGCTAACAGTTCTCATACCTACCGCCATGGTAGCGTTAGGAATTGCTGCCCAAAGATGCTCTGTATCTGAACTTAGCGTACGTTGGTGACGATAAGATTTGCACGCTTGAAAATATCTTCTGCTAGGCGTGGACTCGAAAGGAAGTGTTACCAAGTCAAGTGGTTAAGCAAAAGTTCCAGCCTGAATTTCTCTGTCCAAACGGAATTTTTCCTCTGTTGTTATGCTTCCCTGATTATTTTTGGTTACACCTCGTAACAGAGCTATGTAATCATCAGATTACGCGGTAACGTCAAGTCCTCGGTTGCTGACCTAGTTTTTGTGCTTTTGTGAGGCTGTCAAAAATCGATTGTTGAAGTTGAAAGCATGCCTCGTTTGATATGGCGTTCTCTTATCTTCTGAAGAAATTAGGCGTCGAATAACCAGCACCATCACCCCTAAACCGAACAGCGCAGGCAAAAGAATAGCTGCCGCAGATGAAAACTGAATTTGCCAAACCGCGACCAGAGTAACTGGCGCGTTCACTTCGAAACTGATGGGGTCATTCTGCCAACCCACGAATTTCCATCCTAATCCTACTCCTCCAAGAATTCCTTTCATCGGAATAAAGTCAGGTTGCATAGTGATGTTGGCTGTTGCTCCATCATTATACCAACCCGCACCAATCGGCGTCCCCATGCTTGACTTTACTTGAACAAGAGACTGTTGCACGTAGTTCGGAGCGATCGTCATGTTCTGAGTGATGCTGAATACTCCATCGCTGTAAGGCTCCAAGAGGCCATTAGCATACCACCCATTCAGTTGCTGTCGAGTTGTTTGTGATAGGGGTATGGTCTGTGGCACATTTGCCAAGTTTACCGTGAAATCGTCAACATACCACCCGGACGGGTTCGATAGAGTTCGCCAGGTCAAGTTTTGGACGGTTAGGTAATGCCACGGCCAAAGTTTCTGTCCTTGCTCTGGTTGATTGAGGTTGCTTCCCGCTACCCAATAATTGTTCTCATTCGGAAAACTGACTATTCCGTATGGGTTCGGGGTAGTCGTGGCGCTGCCGACGCCGTAACCAACTAACGACGTTCCTTCGATGTTTGAATGCCAACTTCCTGAGAGATCACGGTACTGTAGGTTTCGAAATTCTACAGGACCAAGGACTGTGTAAGTATTCGTTACGTCTGCGGCCTCAGCTACCGCATAGGGGCCGCTTCCTTCGGAGTCTGTGACGCCTAGATCAATCGAGCCGACGCTAGAGTTATTCACGTAGGCGGTCCAGATGGTTCCGGAGGCTTGTATCGAGAAATCGTACCATGTTCCGTTCGGTCCTATATCGACTCCAACGGCTCCATTGAATTTGAGTGTAGATGAAACAGCATTATGGTGGAAGTATTCCCAGTACCAGTGGGGCACCTCATTTTGAGTTGTGATTATATATCCTACTTGGATGAATGAGTTTTCTGGAAGGTCAATTCCGACCCAGTATGCTAAGGCGGTTTGAGGGTCGTTGATATGTTGATTGGTGTTGACTCGGATTTCTACGCTTGCACCTGTGATTGAGATGCCGAAGTTGTCCCCGTAACCGTTTCCATTCGCAGCATAGGCTCCAACCTGAAACCAGTATCGGTTCGAAGTCGCGTAGGCTGGACTGAACGCTACGAAAACCAAGATTCCAGTGAGAAGAAGGGTGGTTGAGTTAACGAGCAGTATCTTCAAGAGAGTGTCGAATTTCGGATAGTTGCAAAGGGTCTTAAGACTTTGCAGTTTTACGGCTCGCATTCTGAATTATTAAGCCATTTATTTTCGCCGTTCACCTTGATTCCCGCAACCTCGGCTGGTGTCTTACATTTCAGTGCTTGATGAGGTCGAATATAGTTGTGGTAAAGCTACTGCTTCCTAAAGATGAATACGCAATTGCCGTCGATCATCCAGTACTCCTTATGGTCGTGAGTGAGAATTGGTTTTCTTATGTCTTCAGCTATTCTCATGAGGTCTTCTGGCTTCTTAACCTCTTGCCTAAGGAGACCACTGCTCTCTATCTGGTTGCATTCAATTGCGGCCTCGTCTAATGATTCTAATGACTCTGATGATTCCATGCTAACTTCCTGCAAGAGAGATGCTTCCGAAGTATCTTGCTTAAGAAATTTGGCGTGATGCTATTCTTGAGAAGTGAGGGCGCTTGAGCAAATGGTCAAAGTTACATTTCTCTCTGGGACGAACTATTTCTATTTGGTTTGCTCGTTGTCTGTTGTTTTTTGGTCGCTGTCATAGTAGGAGATGAGACTAACTGACATAAGTGTGGAGTGGACCCCACGTTTTGAGAACGCTTTTCGGGGATTTCTTTGTATGGTTTCATTACTCATTCTGGATCACCTTGATCTTGGCTAGGTACTCGTAGGGCGTCTGGTAGCCTAGCGCTGAATGGATCCGGTTCTGGTTA
>CAYWMG010000331.1:0-2277 GCA_964459245.1 uncultured Candidatus Bathyarchaeia archaeon | reverse complement strand
TTTACGGAGTCTGATGAACGAGTACTCGATATCGGTGGGCGGACGCTTTGGAAAATCAACCGCGGGAGCGGCCAGTCCGCCCTGGTTCCGAAACCTGTAACGATGCTCGAAGTTTACGGAACTTTCGAGAAGGTGGCGGCCGCTACCGGGCAGGGTTCGCGCCAGAAAAAAGAGATGCTAATTGGCACGCTGTTGAGCCGGCTTCCTAACGCCGACGCCGAGTATTTAATGCGAGTCATCTTCGGGGAGATGCGCATAGGCGTAGTAGAGGGCGTCGTACTCGAGGCCATAGCCTTTGCTACACAGATTCAACTGGAGCTAGTACGACGCGCGTACATGTTTCTTGGAAATCTTGGTGACGTCGCCAAAATCTGTCTCACCAGAGGAAAGGCAGCGGTTCAAGCGTTGTCTGTTGAATTGTTCGTGCCAATAAAACCGATGCTTGCTGAGACGGCGCAAGATGTGAAAGAGGTCTTCAAAGAACATGGCGGTATCTCTGCCTTTGAGTACAAGTATGACGGCGCGAGGGTTCAGATTCATAGGAAGAACGAGAAGATTCGGGTATTCAGCAGGCGACTGACTGACGTTACAAGCAGCCTGCCTGACATTGTTCAGATTGTTAAGGATAGAATCCTATGCCCGGAATTCTTGATCGAGGGTGAGGTTATTGCAGTTGGGCATAGTGGTCGGCCGATTCCATTTCAGGATTTAATGCGACGTTTTAGAAGAGTGCACGAAGTTCAGTCAATGGTAATGGAGGTGCCTCTCCGGCTTTTTCTCTTCGACATAATCTACCTTAATGGAAAGATGCAGATTGACCTACCGTATGATGAACGCTGGACCCGGTTGAAGGAGCTTGTTCAGTCTGATTTGCTTGCTACACGATCAGTAACCAGAGACATTGATGAGGCTCAGCGAATGATGGAGTCTTCAATCATGTCAGGCCACGAGGGGCTAATGGCTAAGGCGTTGATGAGCAAGTATACACCCGGAGTTCGCGGCAAGAATTGGTTCAAAGTTAAACCAGTGAATACGGTGGACGTGGTTATTGTTGCAGCTGATTGGGGGTCGGGTCGGAGGCGAGAGTGGTTGAGCAACTACCATCTTGCCGTAAGAGACGAGCAGTCCGGTGAATATCTCGTCGTGGGAAAGACGTTCAAAGGACTTACGGATGACGAATTCTCAACTGTCACCAAGAGGCTCTTGCGTCTAAAAACACGCGACTCAGGATACACCGTGCTTGTTAGGCCATCAATTGTTGTTGAGGTGGCTTTCAATGAGATACAACGTAGTCCGCACTATAAGTCTAAATTTGCGTTAAGATTCGCACGAATTACTCGATTCCGTGATGATAAACGTCCTGAAGATGTGGATACGATTCTGGGGTTGGGGCGTTTGTATGAGAATCAGTTTAGGTACAAGGACAGGGTTGATCTTTAGTTGAAGGTTGCTTCTCTCTTTAGCGGCGGAAAGGACAGTGCCTTCGCCCTGTGGTATGCTCAGATGCAGGGCTGGGAGATCGTTTCTTTGGTGACAATTATTCCTGAATCGAAGGAATCTTGGATGTTCCATTATCCAGCCGTAAAATGGACTGGTTTGCAAGCGGAGGCGATGGGGATTCCTAGAATGGTGATTCACACGAAGGGTGTCAAGGAAGATGAGCTTGAGGACTTGAGATCCGGATTAGGCATGTTGATCAAATCCACCGGAATCGAGGGCATCGTTTCAGGGGCGGTTGCTAGCGAGTACCAGCGAACAAGATTAGACAACATATGTGAAGAACTTGGTCTGAGGAGCTTTGCTCCTCTCTGGCATAAGAATCAGGAGCAACTGGTAAGAGAACAGATTGATTGTGGTTTTGAAGTCATGGTGACTGCCTGCAGCGCTTTGGGGTTAACGTCGAATTGGCTTGGGCGTAGGTTGAATCATGCAAGCTTAGATGAGTTGGTGAAACTGAGTCAGAAGCATGGCTTGAGCGTCGCTTTCGAGGGTGGAGAGGCTGAGACGTTTGTTCTAAACGCCCCCAACTTCAATGGAACGATAGAGGTGGTGCGATCACGCTCGCATTGGTCTGGTGAGTCGGGTTATTTGGAACTTGAGGAACTACTGCTGAAACGGAGTTGAGTCACGTTGGCTTAACTAGCCTAGACGCCCGCTTCTCCGTCTCTTCGTACACTTCATCCAAGTTAAGAGATTTGATTGTTCTGCGTTCCATCAATACTCTTCCGTCAACGATTGTCGTGTCAACATTTCCAGATGAAGCTGAGTACACTAAAT
>CAYWMG010000330.1:0-4023 GCA_964459245.1 uncultured Candidatus Bathyarchaeia archaeon | reverse complement strand
ATGGCTTCGAAACCTGCGATCTTTCTGATGGGAAACTTCTTACCCTTTTCTGCCTGTTTGATGAAAACATAGCCTAAAATGAAAACGATCAGCAGCATAACAAGCGTAGCCGTTCTTCCTGGATTAATTATGCCCAGGGTAGGTTGTTGAGCAACAGCAAGGGGAGCTGAAAATGCGAATACGGAACTTAACAGGTGATTATCTTCCGTCGGGATACTCTTTACAGATTCCAAGTATCTCGATGAGCCGTGTCTGTTGGCTGTGCTTAAAAGCATATGCAATGGTTGAGTATTTGCTGTTCACGTTCTATTTACTGTCGCTAATTAGTAAGTAGAATCTCTTCTCGTTCGCATCCAAGAAGAAGTACGCTGGCGTTACATTAGCAGTCTGCTGTGGTGAACGATTATTGGCGTATTGTGTAGACTCCGTCTACGCTATCTTTCTCTCTAAGCTTTACTTCTACCCTTTCTCCTCGTTCTGTTTTCACTTTCTTACCGCAGAATGTTGGGCATATGGGAAGTTCACGGTGCCCCCGGTCCACTAGTACAGTCAAGTAGATCACAGCTGGACGACCTAGGTCTAGGAGTTGGTCAATGGCAGCTCGAACGGTTCGCCCTGTGAAGAGCACGTCGTCCACAAGAACAACTATTTTGCCATTCAAATCGAAGTTAATTTCACTTTCTCGTATGGTAAGTTCCTCTTGGAGAATGTTGAGGTCGTCTCGATACAGAGTTATGTCCAAAGTTCCGTGGTATACTTGAAGAGACTTACCAAGCTTATCTCCCAGCCGCCTAGACAGGTATGCTCCGTGGGTTTTAATTCCGATCAAGGCAACACTTGGCTCACCAGTAAGCTTTCTAAGTATTCGTTTCGCAAGTGTGTTGATCAACTCGTCAACCTGTCTCGAGTTGAGAATTTTCTTCTCTTTGACCAAAAACTCACCTGAATCATGCAGCTAGGCGTAGGGTTGCGTCAAGCAAACAGTTGGCGCCTGTCTCTATGTCCTTCATATCAGTCCATTCACGTGGGTTGTGGCTTAGGCCTCTCTTGCTCGGAACGAATATGACGCCGCATTTGGTGAGTCTTGCCATCTTCATCGCGTCATGGCCTGCCCCCGAGATCATTCTCATGTACGGGACGCGGGTTGATTTGCAGACGTTTTCTAACAATGATACGATCTCGGCGTTCAGGATGACTGGTTCATCTTCCTTTATGATTGCCGTCTCCAATTCGACGTCCCTTCGGCTGGAGATCTTCCGCGCTTCATTCACCACCAGGTCGGTAACTCTCTTCTTTGAATTCGCGTGGACACTACGAATGTCTATGCCCAATTCCACAGTTCCCGGAACAACGTTCATTGCGTTGGGAGATACCTTTATCGATCCTACGGTGCCAACAACTTCTCCTGCCTCAGCCTTGCAAATCTGCTCGACCGCGAGAATCAATTCCGAAGCTGCGGTGAGCGCATCCCTTCTCAGATTCATGGGTGTGGTTCCGGAATGGTCGGCTCGACCCAAGAACTTGACGCTTAGACGAGTTGAGGCGGATATAGCAGAGACAACGCCAATCTTCTTTCCCTCATTTTCCAGTATTGGTCCTTGTTCTATATGAAGCTCCAAATAGGCGTGAAAGTCAGAGGGTTTCCTCTTGGCGCTATTGATAGCGTCATTGTTTCTCCCCAATCTTGCAAGAACTTCTCCAAGCTTGACTCCATGCTTGTCTTGAAGACCGTCGATGGATCTTGCATCCAATTCACCTGCTACTACAGCGCTTCCAATTGTTCCCACACCGAATCTGCTAGACTCCTCGGCCGAGAAAGCGCAAATCTCTATTGGATGATGAAGAGGAATGTTGTTTTCACAGATTATCCTCGCAACCTCTATCCCCGCTGCCACGCCGACTACTCCGTCAAAGCGTCCCCCTCCTGGCACGGTATCAATGTGAGAACCAATCATTACGACCGCCCCGCCACCCTGCCTGGTCTTGCCGAAAACGTTCCCCACTCCATCGATACTCACCTGAAGACCAATCCGCTTCATGAGGTGTGTCAGAACACCCTTCGCCCTGATCTCTTTGACAGTGTAAGCGGTTCTTTCAGAACCTTTCGTTGTCATGCCGATTTTGCTGAGTGTGTTTATCGTTTCTTCTAGTCGTTTTCCGCTTACTCTTAGACCGCTCGTTACTTCTGGCATCGCGTACTGTCAAGTTATCACTTGTATCAATTGAATCTTTTCGTATATTCCCTTCGGACTTGAATTTATGATGACAGAATGCTTCCCCATTAGCGAACAAATTCAGTAGTCCGGAGGGAGAGTTCAACGTATGGAGGGTTGGTAGCTGTTGATGATCTCGCCTTCATACGTTTGATATTCTTTGTGTAATAGAGCTGTTTGGCAGGCATGTACTGGTAATACCATGAGAACGTCGCCAATCTTGACGTCGTTGATAAATTCCTTTGGGCCAATAATTTTTCCATGTTCTTGAGAGATAGAGGCGACATAGACATCCTTGACCGATTTGGTTCGACCCTTCTCATCGTCCGGTTGAGCAATCACGCCATAGATATTGTGGTGGTTGGCCGTATAGAATTCTTTTGAGAGACTTGCACCTCCACCGTAGATAATGATCGTGTTTCGTTCTGGGGCCTTTGAAATCACGGGGCAAGCCACCGTCATAGAGATTTCGTCTTCTAGGCAGGAACCTAGATTGAGCTGGGCCAGATCGTAGAAGACGAAATTGCCAGGTCTTATCTCTGAGATTGGTGCCTCAAATTTTCTCATCACACTGCAAGTGGGAGTGTCGCCTACAGACACCTCAAGGTCAGGAAAACCTGCAGATGCCAGGAATTTTTGAACGGTCTTCATTTGTGAGACTGACTCATGGTATATCTTCCTCACTTCGCTGACTGACTTGGCGTGGTAGGAAGTACCAGCATGTGTGAGGATTCCTGCGAGTTCGAGGTTTCGATATTTCCGAAGGTGTTCCGCAAGTTTTGATATCTTGTCGGTTCTTGCTGCGGGCACCCCTGTTCTTCGATATCCGACATCGATCTCAATCCAAACTTTCACTGGGGATTGCATTTTTTCACCTAGGAAGTTCGTGGTTTCCAGAGAATCTACGAGTACATGGAGTGTCACGTTCTTGGAAAGATCGTTCAGTTCATCTATCTCTCTAATATTCGCTGGAATACAGACCATGATGTCGTTCCAGTTATGCTCCGCAAAATACTTCGCCATTCCGACAGATGAGACCGCGATGCTTGAGACGCCGGATGATCTAAACCATTCTCCAATCTCAGCAGAATGATGCGTCTTGAAGTGAGGGCGAAACTTGACTCCACTAGATTTCGCCTTGGCAGCCATATGTTCAATCTTACGAATTGTCAAACGCTTGTCCACGATCACTGACGGCTTCCTGATGACCATGCTTTCGAACCTCATACCATTTCATAGGGCTGCACGCTTAAAATGACAGCTAACCGTAATCGAGTTCAGAGTTCACTCACGTCTGTTCAACAATGAAAAAATCTATTTTGAGCGAGCAACTCGACGAATTCAATGTGAACTACTTATAGCAGGGTAAGACCCAATTAATGGTGAGTTCAGCAATCGTCTTGTGAGGAGGGCATAGAATTGGTGAAAAATTTGCGTAGTGCAACGTCTACTGCTGGGAGAAGGATGGCAGGGGCACGAAGCCTCTGGCGTGCAGCAGGAATGAAGGAGACGCAGTTTGGGAAGCCAGTGATAGCAATTGCCAATTCTTTCACTCAATTCGTGCCCGGCCACACTCACCTTCATGATATTGGGCAGCGTGTCAAGAAGAGCATTGAAGAGCAGGGTTGTTTCGCTGCCGAGTTCAACACTATCGCGATTGATGACGGAATCGCGATGGGGCATGATGGAATGCTCTACTCCTTGCCGTCGAGAGAACTGATTGCTGACAGCGTTGAGTACATGGTGAACGGGCATAAGGCTGACGCGATGGTTTGCATTTCGAATTGTGACAAGATCACGCCAGGGATGT
>CAYWMG010000329.1:0-6907 GCA_964459245.1 uncultured Candidatus Bathyarchaeia archaeon | reverse complement strand
CATTCCGAAGCTTGAAGTTGGGGAATTAATGGATAGGGTCCGAGGTTGTCAACTGCTGATCTCAGTGGTGCTAGTTGTCGTTGATACTCTTTTCCTTTCTCAATCTTCTCCTTCCTGCATAAATTGAGCGGCGGATTAAGCCTCCTTCTGTTTTTATTTGAGTTTCTTGAGTGCTTCTTCCATTCGGTCCATGCCTTTCTGAATCCATTCTGGGTTTACGCTGAAACTAACTCTGAGGTGGCCTTCGCCGTTTCTACCGTACCACATACCTGGTCTTACGTTTACTTTTGCTTCTGTTAGGAGGTATTCTGCGAGGTCGTGGGATGGCATTCCGAAACTTTTGATGTTTGGAAACGCCCAGTAAATACCCTTGGGTTTGCCACAAGCCACGCCAAGCATTTTGTTGAGTCGATTCACCATCATATCCCTACGATTCTGAAGGCTCTCAACATGTTTCCTAATCCAATCCTGAGGACCTTTCAACGCCGCTAACGCCGCCCAAAGTCCAGGTGTCACGTAACCGTCCGTGACTTCTCCAATCATGCTGCTCATGTGCTCCAGAAGGTCTGGATTGGCGACTGCATATCCTGTTCTGAATCCGCTCAGGTTGTAGGCTTTTGAGAATGAACTGACTACTACTGTTCGTTCTTTCATGCCTGGTACGGATGCGATGTTGTGGAGTTTAGCGCCGTCGAAGATTATCTCTTCAGAGACATGATCGGCTAAGACGAAGAAATCATTCTTTATCGCTAACTCTGCAATCGCTTCATTATCCTCTTTCGAGTACAAGATCCCGGTTGGATTATTCGCGTTACTCATCATGAGCAACTTTGTCTTCTTCGACACACGCTTCCTCAACTCGGAAACGTCAAAACTCCACTCCCCAGGCTTCCGCTCCAACAAAGGAACCGGAACAACCCTCGCCTCGTAGGTTCTAACGTGAGGTTCATAGGGACCATAATCTGGATCCATCATGACTACTTCGTCACCTGGGTCCACCAGAATTTTCAGAGTGAGGTCTATCCCTTGGGCTGCGCCCACCGTTATACAGACCTCTGACCGTGGATCTACCTCAACGCCATATCGTTGCCTATACCTCTCCGCGATCGCCTGCTTCAACTCGTTGATTGTGGATGAACGAGGATAATCAAAAGCGCCTTCAACAATCGCCTTGTTTACAGCTTCAATCACATGCGGTGCCGGACGATCGTATTCCCTTGACGTACCCGGCGTTAAATCTACAATATCCTTAACGCCGCTAGCAGCTTGGGCAAGCCTCATCCTACTCCAGGGCTGAGTGCACTTGCCATACTCTGGAAGGAGTGAAGCCTTAGCGCCTCCGGACAACCACTTGAGAGCAGCCTTCTTCTTTGTCCATTCTTGAGCCATCTTGAAAACCAGCCCCCGTAGTCGAGAGCTAGCATATTTACCACTTTGGAAGCAACCGAAATTGAAAATAGCGCCGTATTTGCAGTTGTTTATTTCTCCAGAATGCGTTATATGCTTCTACGATCGTTCCGAGAAGTGGTCGCTGCAAATTGAAAGTGGAATATGACTTCTCAATAACCGACGCGGAAAGAAGAGCTGTTCAATCAGTGCTGCAGGGTACGAGATTTGAAGCTAACGAGCAGAAAAAGGAGCTTGAGAATGAGTTCTGTGAGTATATTGGTACAAAGTATGCTGTCGCTGTCGGTTCAGGTACTGCAGGAATCATTTGCGGCCTTCTTGCAGTAGGAGTCAAACCAGGGGACGAGGTCATTACTGCCCCCAACACTCATTCAACTCCACCAATGTCAATTATGAACCTTGGAGCAAAACCGGTCTTCGTTGACGTGGACTATGGCACTCTGAACATTGATCCGGATAAGATAGAGCAGAAAATTACCGCCAAGACGAAAGCGATACTTCCCGTTCATTCAAACGGTCATCCATACGAAGTTGATGCTGTTCATGAGATTGCACGTAAACATGGCTTACCCATTGTTGAAGATGCTGCTCAGTCATTGGGCGCCAAGTTCAAAGGAAAACGGCTGGGTACCGACAGTGATGTTGTAATCTACAGCTTCGCACGACATAAGCACGTTATGGCAGCAGGTTGGGGCGGCATCGTGCTCTCGAATAATGAGGAAATTGCAACAACGGTCAGAGCTTATGCCACCCAAGGACGAGGAAAGAGCTATTCACAAAAGAATGCTGAGGGAGTACCTGTGCAATTAGCTGAAAAGGCAGGTTATAGCTTCTGGTTGAACGAGATGGCCGCTGCCGTAGCGAGAGTTCAATTCAAGAGATTCCGCAATGGCCCACTCAGCGCAGAACACAGAAGGAAAATAGCGGCTAGGTACAACACTCTCCTGAAAGACATTCCATCCATCAAAACACCTATAGAGAAAGAATGGGCGTACCATAGTTTCTGTAGATACGTAGTAAGGGCCGAGAGAAGAGACACGTTATACTCATACCTAACGAACCAAAACGTATACGTAGCCATCCACTACTACACGCCGATCTACCGGGACATCTACTACGTTGATAGATTCGGCGAATCTCTGCCTCAAGACTATCCGGTAACAGAAAAAACTTCGAAAGAAGTGTTAACTCTTCCAAGTTGGGCAACGCTAACTCATCAACAACAAGACTATGTCGTTAACTCAATAAAGAAATTCTACAAGAACAACTAAGCATTCATAAAAGCTTCAACCATCGAATTTCCACAACGGCACAATCAAAAATAGCGTGTTCACTAACTTTGCCCTCTCTAACCTTGTCTCATTCTGTTATGACTCGATACTGAGACTACCAATGATCGTGACGCTATTGAGTTACCTTGAAAGTCTCAGCAACTCTACCTAATCGATTGCATGCTTCCACAATCTTGTCTCGAGATGCTGCAAAGGAGATGCGAATATGTCCTTCCCCGCTCTCCCCATAGGCTGAACCGGGAACTGTTGCAACGTGTGCATCCTTTGCCAGCATCTTAGCGAATTCCATAGAGTTGATGCCGAAATCTGAGATTCGTGGGAAGACATAGAACGCCCCTCTGGGGGCTCTTGCGTGCACTCCTTTGATCTTCTGCAATTGCTCCATGATTATTTTTCGCCTGGCGGTATATTCCTTGATCATCTCTCTCACATCGTCTTGCGGACCTGTCAAGGCAGCGATGGCGGCTTTCTGAATAAATGCCACTGCTGACATATTGAAGGCATAGTGACATCTGAGTGCATGCTGGATGATGCTAATATTTCCTGCAGCGTACCCAATTCGCCATCCAGTCATCGCGTACGTCTTTGAGAAACTGTTCGTTACAATTGTTCGATCTTCCATGCCGGGAAGAGAAGCAATTGACGTATGCTTAACGTCGTCATACACAAACTTCTCATAAACCTCGTCAGTTATGACAATGAGATTCTTGGATTGGGCTATTTCCGCGATCTCTTCAATAGTTGTGCGACCATAGACGGTTCCAGTTGGATTATTTGGGCTAAGAAGTAATACCGCGCGTGTTTTGGGAGTTACCGCTCTTTCAATACTGCTCGCCATGATAGAGTATCCGTTCGTTTCGCTCGCTGGAACGTATACGGCTTCTCCATGGGCAAGTGCTACTTGATAACCGTGGTTAGGATAGTGTGGAGTTGGAATAATGACCTCTTCGCCTTCGCGAAGTAACCCCATAAGCACGGAGGCGTTTGCTGCTGCTCCACCTATTGTAACTATAACCCCATTTTCAGGGTCTACTGAGAAATTATTTTCATGTTCTAATTTTGCAGCGATTGCTTGTCGAAGTTCAGGATCGCCCTTGTCGGGCGTGTAATGCGTGTATCCCTTAGCTAAAGCGTCCTCAGCAGCTTTGATTATGTGCTTCGGAGTGCTGAAGTCTGGTTCTCCAAGGTTCAGGTAGATCGCATCTGGAGCGCTCTTCACTAATTCCGCAATCGCCCAAACTGGTGCGCGAGGTATCTTTTCTGACATACCCGATTTCATGGCAAACTCTACCAATTCTCAAGCAACGATTGTGAGTCACCTAGATGAGGGTGTTGCTTTATTTTTCAATAGTCGACATCGCGAACTTCTTCATAATTAAATTCGCAGTTTTCAGGCTTTGAATCAAAAGACTGAATAGCGAAAATGAAGGCTTGGACGCATAACGGGTGCAAACCTCTGGCAACCAAGACTGTAATTGCAGCAGCTTGCATGAAGGTTGTACATGATAAAGAGAAGAATATCAAATCCTACCTGAAATTCATCAAAAGCGCTGCCAAGAGAAAATGCAATTTCATTGCATTTCCAGAATGTTCTTTGCAGGGTTACACCTGGTCTTGGGACCCAATTGCTTTCAAATACTATGAAGATGCAAAACAGCGATTATACTTCGAAGAGAATGCTGAAACAGTTCCAGGTCCTACAACTGACCTACTTACCAAAGAAGCATCCAATTATGGCATGTACGTTCAATTCGGTCTCGCTGAGAAAGCAAGCGACGCAGGCGGTTCAGAGATGTTCAACAGCGCAGTACTAGTTGGGCCGGAAGGACTGGTAGGTAAGTTTCGGAAAGTCCACATGGCAACTAGTCCAATATTCTCGAGAGGTAAAGAATTTCCAGTCTTCGAAACCCGATTAGGCAAGGTAGGTATGATTGTGTGCGCTGACCTTGCCTATCCTGAATCAATTCGTACCCTAGCGCTTCACGGAGCAGAGATGGTAGCGAACTCAACGGCATGGGGAATGCGGGGAAAGAATCCCAAGGGAGATTACAGTGGCTATCGATATGATATCTTTGGTAAGGCTAATGCAATGATGAATCAGGTGTGGCTTATTCAATCGGACCAGATTGGAAAAGCAACAAACTCGATCGAGTACTGTTACGGCAATAGTTGCATTATTGATCCAGCTGGATACGTAGTTGCATCCACCGGATACAGAGAAGGTTTGGCTATCGCAGCAGTGGACATAAAGGCAGGAATAGAACGAGCCCAATCACACAAATATGCAGGACATAAGGTCTTGGCGGGTAGGAGACCTGAAGCATACAGATTGTAGACGCCACCCTTTCACCCCTTTCGTTTCATATCAGTAGTAGAGAGGTCCTCTGCTACTGAGAAAAAGAGTTCTCTATCTTCCTTCCCGCGCGGGCAGCTGAGAACTGATTCTATCTAATCTTCACAAATCTAATCGGTTGGTGAAGAACAAATAAATGCGCCATATTCTGGAGGAAACCCAATCATAGGTCCAGACGGAACAGTTCTAGCAATGGCAGAAACGTTCATCGCTGATAATGTTTGCACAACAATTACCGCCAAATTGCTGCGAGATACTCCTGAAAAAGGCCACCCCTGAACGAGTTGCGCGAGCAATAGAAAGCGCGGTAGGTTGAAGGGAGGAGCCCTCAGCGATTGCTGGGAACCCCAATCTTCTTCAAAACCTCTCTCAACTCATTCTTCTCTTCCTCGGTCAATGGTTGCAGTGGAGCTCTAACGTTGCCAGCGTCAAGACCTACAATGTTCATTCCTTCCTTGTTGATGGCAATGTACGCATGGTGCTGTTCATAGTGAAGTCCCAGGACCGACGTACCTGTACGGGATCTCTGAACTTTGCCTCTGAACGCAAAGAATGGAGCTAGGTTGTGCAACATTTCTTGGATCTTTAGAAAGTCTTTGCTCGCAGCTGCTCTGTAGAGTTCTAGTGGAATTTGTGGATCAAAGTTAGCAAATCCGGAAGCGAACCCTGGACATTCAAGAAGGGCTTCGAAGCAGAACATGAGTTCACCGAGACCACACAGAACGCTCAATCCGGTGCCGTCTACTGCTTTCTTCATCTGATAGTAGAGCGAGATATCTGGAGTGTTCTCTTTATCCGCAACTATGTTGTCAATCTTTGCTAGCCTAGCCATAAGATTGGGGCGAATCCAAGTCTTACTCACTTGAGGATTATTGTAGACTATTATTGCAAGATCAATGCTTCTTGAAATCGTTTCGTAATGTGCGTACATCCCATCCTCTGTTGGTATGTGGTAATATGGGAGCACGACCAAAACACCATCTGCCCCAATGTCTTGAGCGTGTTTGCAGAGTTCCACTGTCTCTTTAGTGCCGGCTTGTGCGGTTCCGCAGAAGACCGGTAACTTCCCGTTAACTTCGTCCACGGTGACCTCCATCACCTTTCTATGTTCTTGGCTTGATAATGAGTAGAACTCGCCTATACTTCCTGTAGAGATGATTGTGAAATCCTTACCTCCGCTCTTCTCAACCAAGAATCGGAGATTGCTTCTTAGTGCTTTCTCGTTTACTTGGTCATGCTTGTCGAATGGTGTGCAAGCCAAGCAAAAGACTCCCTTTGGACCTTTTACCAAATGGCATTACTCCATCTCTTGATAAGGCGAATACCCGTATAATCCTTGAGTAAACTTTTCTCAACCTAACTGAAGTCTGTAGAAAGTTCAAGGATTGTGCTAGAGAAATGGGAGCGTGACAAGTCTTAATAACATCGTCAACCCCCCGCTTTAGAGGTTTTGTCTAATGTCTCGGTATAATCGAATTGCGGCGTTCGTTACGATAATCATTTTCCTGCTTGCTAACACGAATGGAGCAACAACGGTTAATGCTCAAGCTATGGATCAAAACCAAGTGTTGAGGGTCGCGTTCCTTCAGGATCCGATTAGTCTCAATGGAATTGTGAAAACTTGGAACCCGGTTGGTTTCACTGATGCTTTCGTCCTGTTGAAGCTGGTCACTTACTCTCCAAATTACACCATTGTGGGTGAAGCTGCTCAAAGTTGGGATCCGTCTTCTGACGGAAAATCAATAACCTTCCATCTTAGGCAAGATATTGTTTGGGCTGACGGTCAACCTTTCACTTCGGCAGACGTTGCCTGGCATTATCATATGCTGCTGAATGGTACATCAGTCACAAAATC
>CAYWMG010000328.1:0-2330 GCA_964459245.1 uncultured Candidatus Bathyarchaeia archaeon | reverse complement strand
AGAAGCGTAGCGTTCTCTTCTGTATCTTTCACAACCACACCGTAGTTTGGCACTCCAGAGTTCCAATCGCTTACCATTTTGGTAAGATCCCAATCCATCCAAATCAGTGGACCGTTCCACCCTCCTTGGCCTGGAGGTACTGGCGAGGATGCGGAGTGATAATCAGTCCAACTGGGTTGATTGACCCAATTAACCCTAGTTCCCGACCAGGGTTGGGTTAGCATGTATACAGCATAGATCCTACCGGTTGGGTCACCTAAATCATTTTGATTCGTGGTCTTCTGCCAAAGTCGTAAACGAAGCGTTGCCGACTGAATCCATACATTCTGTGGAACGGATGAAATATTGAATGCAATCCAGCCTCTCATATTATGATGATCGTGCCATGAAGTAATCTCGAAATTATCGGATCCACCATTATTTGCTAATGGAACAATCTGCCAAGAGTAGCTTTGAGCAATCGGGAACAAGGTCACTGTTCGGACAGAGATAGCGAAGAACAACCCGAGAGTCGTCCCATAAATTGAAAGGATTAGCAGAATTACGGTTATTGCCTTCACAAACAACACTTCATTCTGATTATGGTCAAAACTTCTAAAAAAGCGTAACAGAAAATATTGCTAACACGTCAAGCACTATGTTCCGTTACACGACTGTCGTAACCTCGACAGTTGAAATGATGACAAACCACGGGCAATAAATGGTTTGGGATTGCTCTAGCAATTCAAAAACCCATCTTTGAATAGATTCTGAAGGCTCTCTAACGTGATTACTAATGTGTCCATAGCTGATTAACGTACGTGTTTCTTCAAGAACCGCTCAAGTCTGTCATATACTTCCGTAAGTGTAGGAATGTCAGGAAGCAAGAGCGTCCGAAAGTGTCCAAAACCCGTCTTGCCGAATCTTCCAAAATCGAAAGCCAAACCCTCTTCTTTGCTGAGTTCGACCATGAACTCTTCATCGCTCCTCCAAGTCTTGCCAACACCTTCGACTCGTGGAAACATGTACATCGTGGCTTTCGCGTTCACAACATGCACCCCATCCATATCGCTTATCCTCTTGAAGGAGTAGTCTCTTCTGAACTGTAGGTTTCTAAGCATCTCCTTCGCCTCCGCAACGGCTCCCTTCACCACTTTCGTTCTTGCACCAAGGTCTTGCATAGCCGGCGTGAACTCACGCAACGTCCTAGTAGCCGCCACCAAAATGGGGTGGGCAATCGCTGTTGTGTTATGACCGTAAGATAGAGCGAGGCTCTTGCAGACGTCAATTACCTGTTTCATTTTTTCTGATGGGTCATGAAAAGCCATGTAACCAATTCGCCAACCTGGATGCGCAAACAATTTTGAGAAACTGCTCAGAACAATAACAGGCACGTCGCCGGCGACCGAGGCCATAGAGGGAGCTTCGTTCCCATCAAAGAGAATTGTGCCATATATTTCGTCAGAAAGTATCGGAACATCATACTCGCTAGCTATGTCAACAATCGTCTTCCGGGCTTTGTCGCTGTAGATAGCTCCAGTAGGATTATTCGGGTAATCCATCATGATGAACTTGGTTTTATCTGTTACACTCGAACGAAGTTTCTCCAGATCTGGCTCCCAACCATCGTCCTCTACAGAAGGAACCTGAACCACTTTGGCCCCCAAATACCATAGGAATGAGCAGGGAGAACCCACACAATGGCTGGGTTCAATGGCTACTATCTCATCTCCGGGTTCTAGAACAACGTTAAACAGTAGTTGGTATCCGTTAGCGCTGCCCGGAATAGGAATTAAATTCTCTGGAAAGAATTCTACGTTTCTGAAACTCTTCTCAAAATTTGACACGGCTTTAGCGTATTCTGAAAGCCAGTCGGAGCCGGACCAAGGGTAGTAATCCCATCCTTCCTCAGCAGCGTGGGCCAGACAACGATTCATTGACGTGTTCACATTTCCCCATAAGGGAACGTCCGCACTCATCAAACGAAGGAAAGATCTACCCGACTTCTTGTATGCAACTATTGCAGCGTCAACTTCACTATAAGAGGGCTTTTCCGTCCGCACAAACCTCTTCGAAGGCTGGAGCAATCCTTATCCCTAAACCGGCGTCTGGTAATCGGCATCGTATAAATGCTCACTCAATATTCCCTACGGCTTAGTGACAACAATTTGACGTTACCATGCTTGAGTCCTATTCGCGAGTCTTATTAGCGCCGTCGACGGTCGACAGGTCAGGTTTTGTCTAATGTCTATGTATAATCGAATTGCAGCATTCGTAACTATAATCATTTTCTTGCTTGCTAGTACGAATGGAGCAACGACGGTTAATGCTCAAGCCATGGATCAAAACCA
>CAYWMG010000327.1:0-2504 GCA_964459245.1 uncultured Candidatus Bathyarchaeia archaeon | reverse complement strand
TTTCTATCTTAACGTTGATCTTCTGCGAGTTGACAGTTGGGAGTCTCTTGTGAACCAGATTCCTAACTTTATCTTCGTCTGTCTCAATAACTTTCCGAACCGTAACATCGTAGATTAGAGTCTTTCCGGCAAAGGGATGGTTGTAATCGACCTGGACACGTCCGGCTCCAACAGATCGGACTTGGGCAGTTTTTCCATCCATGTTCACCTGGAGTCCCGGCACGGGTGTTATGCCGTCCGCCGTGAACTTTCGAAGCGGAACCAACCGAACTCGCTTTGGGTCACGTACGCCGTAAGCCTTCTCGGGTGGGAGTTCAATATTGTTGGCTTTACCAACTTCAAGAGTTGGAAAGAGCTCGTCCAAGCCTTTCGGTATCCAGCCTTCACCAACGATCACGAAATACGGTTCATATTGTTCCTCACCGCGATAGAGCTTGTTCTCTTTTGCGATTTTTTCGTCAGTTGTCCCGACGGTTTCCCCGGTCTCTTTGACCTTCAATGTATAGTCGATGAGAATGAAATCGCCGTTCTTGATGGGCAAATTATAGCACCTACCTTTGCGAAGGCGCAAGAATCGTTCGTTCTAGATTAATCTTTCAGGAAAACAGCCGTCATCGTTTTTGACTTAGCTCTCTTTGGTTTCGAATGTTCATAGAGATAACAGAACCTCCCCGAGGGAGCTTAGCATAAGGTCAATATCCTCCATCTCCACGTAGCCCATGTTCCCAATCCTGAAGGTTTTCTTCTTTTGTGGACCGTACCCTTCAGCAAGTTCGAATCCCTTTTCACGCATTTTTTCATAGATGACTCCGCCTTCAACACGTTCGGGCGTTTTGATACAATTCACTGTGGGGCTTTCGTATCCTTGGTTGGGAAATGTTGATAAACCGTGTTTCTCTATGCCTTGTCTTATCTTTTGATTGCGTCCTTTGTAAAGGTCGTAATACCATTTCTTCCCTCCTTTTCTTTCGATCATCCTAAGAGCTGCGTTCAATCCTGCGATTTGCGGGATTGCTGGTGTGACTGGTGTCCCTCGGCCTTTCTTTTGGTCTTCTTCCCAGACCTTAAAGTCGAAATACCATCCCTTGTTTGAGGCCGTTGCGGACAGTTTCATGGCTTGGTCGCTGACGCTACCGATCCCTAAGCCAGGTGGAACACCAAAGCATTTTTGTGAACTTGAGAAACAAACATCGATCCCCCACTCGTCAACTTTTATTTCGGTGCCACCCATGGAGCTGACGGCGTCGACAAAGACCAACTTACTATGTTTCTTTGCTGTGGCAGCGAGTTGTTGCAAGGGATTAATGAGGCCTATGCTGGTTTCATTGTGAGTTATGGCCACAGCTTCAACATCGGGATGCTTAGTCAGCATCTCTTCTAGATCGGCGGGCATTACAGGCGTACCAAGTGGTGGCTGCAACTTTTCGACGGTTACGCCGTTGGATTCGGCAACTTCACGGAATCGATCTCCGAAGCTCCCATTAATGCAGCAAAGCATTTTCTTTCGTACGCAGTTTCTTACCGAAGCTTCCATGAATCCTGTTCCAGTGCTGGAGAACAGGAATATTTCATTCTTAGTTTCGATTATGTCCTGTAGTAATTTGATAGTTTCATAGTGGAGGGTGAAATATTCTTTGCTGCGGTGACTATACATTTGGTGCCCCATTGCCTCGAGCACCTCAGGATAGCAAGCGACTGGACCGACTGTGAAGAGTTTCAACCATTGCACCATCAAGTTAATGGCAGTAGTTCCCAAATAAAGGAGCTGCGTGTAGTTCTAGAATGCTTTTGAAGCGGATTCCACATAAAAAGGTGAGGCTGAGCTATGTCCGTTAAACTCGGACGAATCATGGGAATTCCAGTAAGAATCCACTACACGCTCTGGCTAGTATTCATTCTGATAGCTTGGTCTCTCGCCTACAGCTACATGCCACACCAGTATCCTGGATTGAATACGTTCACATACTGGACTATTGGAATTTTCTCTGCAATCACTCTATTCGCTTCGGTTCTGGTGCATGAGTTGTCTCACTGCTATATTGCAAAGAAAAACGGCCTTCCGATTGCACGTGTCACGTTATTTTTCTTCGGCGGTGTTTCTGAAATGACTGAAGAGCCACAGGACCCGAAGGTGGAGGTTAAGATGGCCGCAGCTGGGCCGTTAATGAGTTTTCTAATCGCCGGTGTTTTGGGAAGCGGGTGGTATTTGTCTCAATTGGAAGAGGCGCCAATCGCAATTATAGCTATTCTTGGCTATGGCGCATTGATAAACGCAATTCTTGGCGTATTCAACCTCTTGCCAGCGTTTCCTCTAGACGGCGGAAGAGTATTTCGTGGAAGTATTTGGGCAAGATCAGGAAACTTGGTCGGAGCAACAAGAACTGCGACTCGAATCAGTGAAGCGTTCTCCCTCCTGATGATGCTTGGAGGTTTTGTTCTAATAATTGCTGGAGACTTCGTCAATGGCATTTGGACAGTAGTGTTAGGATGGTTCATTAAATCAG
>CAYWMG010000326.1:0-3523 GCA_964459245.1 uncultured Candidatus Bathyarchaeia archaeon | reverse complement strand
CTTCGATACAATGCTTTCCTATGGGTGAATGTTCCGCAAAATGGTTGCGGGCATCATGACCACAATTCTTGCACGCAAACGTGGTTAAAGAAGTAAGATTGTTGTACATGCAGTGGCAGGTAATGGGCTCTGGTTGTTAGTCGTTTATTACAACGACAGCTCAAGAATGGTGTTCAATTCAAGCCTTTTGAATGCGAGCTTTTGTTCTTCAAGACCTATTTCCTGTGGAGCTGTCTATTGATTTTCTTAGCCATTTAGTTAAGCACCGCCACGCAGTAGAATACATTGTAGTTCCCCGCAGGACGCCTCCAAGATCACGTCTGTCGGGTTCGGTTCGACCCGGGCAGCGTACAACCTTAAGCTATACGTACTCCCAGTAGCATTATAATCAGTAGCAAATACGACGTCCCTGTAATGATGTTCGTCTTTGCCAACGTTCGTCCCATTAACTTTCCCTAGAATCTGGTCGTTTTTGAAGATCACCGAGTCAACCATTACTGGAGGATCATTTTCTGAGGTGACCTCAAACTGGCCCAAGAGCAGAACTGGACCGCTTGTTGGTGGGCAGTAAAGTTCGTAAGCCTTAATCCAAGTGTACGCCTCATGAAATCCCTTCACTGGAATCCGGTCAGTTAACTCAGTGGACGATTTAATGACCCTCGAATCACCTGATCCGTCTCCAACGGGTTTAACTTGAGATAGTCCTCCGATTAATCCGGTCACGATTAGCGGTGCTGATCTTAGGAAGCTACGCCTATCCAAGAATTAATCCCTCTCAAGCCTCTACTATGTTGAGCCCAGTCAAAGCGGCTACTGGTACAATCACGAGTTTATGGAGTAAACTTCGCCTGGTCTGTTTGGAAGATTTCTGACTATCGGATTTACCATTCATAACTATGCACCAACGTACAATATGCTGCTAGTTAGTACTTAGAATAATCGGATTGGACTTCAACAGGCAGCATTAGTCAGACAAACTTCGAGAGACTATTTTCTGCCGGATTGAGGTTGATGTTCATGGGTTCGAAGGTCTGTGACAGCGACGAGAGGAGGTTGCCTACGTAGTCGTTTACGTTAATCTCTCTCAAGCTTGCTTGTGACGACGGCTTTACTGTGTATTGCCTTCCCTCGATTTTGAACGGATTAACCTTAACGAAACTTAACGTATCTCCTTCGCGTATCTTCTTTCCTTCCTTTAGAAGCAGAGAAGCAGCCTGATAGGGTTGCGGGAGTGCCCGTGATTTTAGTTTCTCCTGCGGATCATCACGTAATTCCACTCGGTACTCCAGGTCTGAGATGCTAATTTTTCCTTCTCGAAGTTGACGAATCGCCTTCTCCACTACTCTTGGTAGTTGTCGTTTGGCTTCTTCAAAGTCGCCTGGAGACTGTCGTCCCTCGGATAGTTTGGTTAAGCATTCCTGGAATGTTTGTTGGAAAAACCTAGGGGAGTTGGATTTTGCGATTGATAACCCTTTGATCTCTGGTTCGCCATTTGGCAGAATGCCGAAGTATGCTTTCTTGGCGGAACTGAGAACGCAAACCGAGTAAACTCGGTCAGATGCTAATTCTAAGCCGAAACGGTTCATGATCGATTTCGTGAAGCGGGCCACTTCTTGTTCTGATGGGTTATCGAGAAAGACGGAATCCGTGTCGCCATACCTAGGCTTAAGGTCATAACTTTTTGCTAAATCCCATGTGGACTGTAACACGAAACGGCCGTAAGCGGTGATTGCTTCACCCAACAGTGGACTTGCTAGGCCATGAATACGAATCGTCACCCCGTAACATGAGACTAGGAAGACTTTGAGGATTCGAGAAGCTGCTCCAATCTTCTTATCCTCCGCATCTTGACTGGCTGTTTTGGCGAGTGGTTTGAACGCTCTGATGCGAAGGTCTCGTAACGCTCCTACAAGCGCCGAGTAAATGCCTCTTCTCTTCGTGCAAACATTGTAGTCCAATCCTGGAACTAGATTCTTTTGACATTCAGAATGGCCGCATCGAATGGTTTCGTATGAAAGGTTGAACACGTCAATGCAGCCAGGATATAGTGATTCGTAATCGAGGACGTGCATGTTGAAGTAAGTCCCTGATTCCGGCGCGATTGTGAGAGCGCCCGCAACATATTTTCTCGTATCCCCAAGCCTGAGTTCTTCACTCTTTGGAATCAGAATGTTATGCGCTCGATAGTAGGTGTGAAGCATTGAACGAATCCATTCAGAGACCGTGTGGTTTCTGTAAGTTCTTGAGATGGGAAGATTCGCGATGCGACTAAGGAGAAAAGCATTGTAATAATCCTCTTCAGACCCCTCCCTACTCGCGAGACCAAGCTTCTCAGTGCTAATTTTAGGAACAGGTTGATTCGTGTACGCGTAGACGTCTTTCAATAATGCATACTTGAGTTGGTCCTTGTCTTTGATTTCTCCAAAGAGCCCATCAAAACGGCGGGACTGTCCGTCATTCAATGGAAATTGTGGAATCCAAGCATCGTTCTCAAATCGATGAAGGATGCCGAAGCGAAGACCCTTATCATATGCGTAGCTTAATGCCGGATCAATATCTAACTCCCATCCTCCTAGGTTCTTGGCTGAACCTTCCGGAAGGTCGACCTTGTAGAGTGTACGTTCTTTTTGCGAGAAGAGGTCAAGTTTCTCAACCTGTTTGTCCGTAACCTTCTCAGTCAGGTAGTATGGGTGAAAGCTGGAATCGATCCATTGAATTGGTTCCAGGTCCTTCGCGGCAATTAGGTTGAGGCTTATTCTTCTTTTTTCATACGACGCATTCACTAGCCACGCGGTCTCTCCATCCCCAGTCGTTTGCCTCTCACCTTTCCTGGACCACTAGCGCCGAGATGATTCTCTTTACGATTGCAGAATTAGGTACTACTCAATATGAACCTTCATCCGAATACTTTTGGTAGCCTGAGTCATTATTCACTCATCTCAATTCCTCAAAACCGGCAACTCATTTCAAACAATTCATGAATTGTCCTGCATGTCAAGACAAGCCTGAGCTCTCATTCTTAGGTCGAAGTATGCGCTTCAAGGATCAGGGCGTTGTTGTAGTGTCAGACTATCATTGTCATCGTTGCCAAAAGCATTGGGAGCGTACGGGCGAGACTGGTCTCAAGGTTGAGAAGTCTTGGTGAACAGTTTGGAGAGATTCCAGGATGAAATTATGATTCTCAAAGAAGAAGCAAACCTGCTGCATCAACGATTAGATTCTCTCGATACCAAATTCAGCAAGTTAGAGATTCGAGTTCGAGAACTCGAAGCCAAAGCTGGAGTTCAGAGCTCCCTGTAACTCTCCTAGCCCTTTCGTTTTGATAGGGCGTGGTTATTTTTCCGTTTCTGGGGTGAAGCCGAGTAGATTAAAACTCTTGAGGCTGTCTATTGGTGGGTGAGAGGGCTGGTTGCGTCGCTTTGAAGAATCTTGTCGCAGTGACTCGCCCGAACTTCTTTCCGTTGGCCATTGTCATTGTTGTCGCGGCGGTAGCAGCCGCTTTCTACGCACACCACACGTTCAA
>CAYWMG010000325.1:0-1802 GCA_964459245.1 uncultured Candidatus Bathyarchaeia archaeon | reverse complement strand
TGTAAGATATGAAATTGAGCTTCGGCAAGACTCATTCAAGCAGTTATGCCCCTAAAAGCGTTCAAAACATGACGCTAACCCGTCACTAACCAGTACTCCACGTTGCGTTAACTGTAAAACTTGGCATCTTGAAAAAATGACAATTAACATATGACGACTCACTGGTAGGTGAACCCAAACAAGCTTCCACGGGAAAAACTCGATATATGTCGATGTTGTGAGCAAACGTTGGTCCAGTACTTGCCCGAGAAACAGACAAAAGCTAAGGGAAACCTACCCAGGCCACCAGCCTCCCACATGAGGATCAGTTGGCCTAAGCTTCTCTTGCTTGTAGCCATGTCTATATTCGGTCTATGGGCCTCTTCCATGGTGCTGATCATTTACAATGCGCTGAGGCAGCCGCTGCCTTTCTGTCCAAAGCCAACGGGTGTAAGTATAGGCGTAGTATTGAACTGTGAAGCCGTCCTGGACAGCCAGTACAGTCAAGTCTTTGGGATCCCTCTCGAACTATTCGCTGTCGCCTACTTTATCCTGAATCTCTTACTAGTCTACTTCATAGCGTTTGGAAATGACCGCCTCTACAAAACCTCACTGAAGGTATTGTTTGTGTGGAGATTCTTGGGCATAGCAATCGTGCCTTACCTTGTCTTCGTCGAACTTTTTCTAATTAAAGCGATTTGCATTTACTGTACTATCATGCACGTTGCTATCATCGCTGACTTCATAATCATCAGTTATCTACTCTTCTACAAGCATGGCAGCCTGAAACAAATTTCCTTGGCGTGATCAGTTAGTTGCCGGAAGCTTCCATTAAGGGTAGGTTATCATTCATGTTTAAGTTGACGGGTTCTTGACAAAGCTCAAAATAACGACTGGTGAACAATAGAATGTTTCATTCATTTTCGTTATATCTTCAGATCCTTGTCTATTAAGATGGTGAGCTGCTAAAGTCAGCATTGCAACACAAAGGGATGTTGGGATTTTCCACCCAGGAGCCAACACTCCATCGGGATCTTTTCCCAACATCCCTTTTCGATTGCTGCTAGCTTGCATGAATGCAAGCTATATATCATCGATTAGGTTGTGTCATTATGCGTAAAACGTCGCACTATTTCTCTTCTATCTTAGCCCCAGTTTCGCCTGTTCCCTTAAACAAAACCTGAACAGCAATGCTTTAATGACATTTAGTTATGTTGGCATAACAATTTCGCAGAAACGGTTGAGAACACATGCCACGTTACAAGAACACGGCTGAAATACAGAAGATCATTGCGAACAAGGAACAAATCCGTAAGACGTAGCAACACTTCGTCCGGAAGATATGGGAATTATAGCCCACGTCGACCACGGAAAGACGACGATGAGCGATTCCCTACTTGCCGCAACAGGTCTCCTGTCACCGGGAATGGCTGGCACAGCGTTAGCGCTAGATTTCATGGAAGAAGAACAGAAACGTCAGATGACGATAAAAGCAGCTAACGTGAGCCTGCTGCATGAACGAGCAGGAACCTCATACGTCATCAATCTGATCGATACTCCGGGTCACGTTGACTTCTCAGGCAGAGTCACCCGCTCCTTGCGTGCTATCGACGGGGCCGTCGTCGTTGTCGACTCGGTCGAAGAAATAATGGTGCAAACTGAGACCGTGACTAGACAAGCGATTGAAGAGAGAGTTCGACCAGTCCTCTACATTAACAAGATTGATCGACTAATCAAAGAACTCCGACTAAACTCTGAACAAATTCAGACGAGAATTGGCCGAATAATTACGGAATTCAACCGCCTCATAGAATTGTATGCAG
>CAYWMG010000324.1:0-4953 GCA_964459245.1 uncultured Candidatus Bathyarchaeia archaeon | reverse complement strand
CGTTCTATGTATGTTCCTCAACTATACGGTAGCGCAACTGGTTGAATTTGTTAATGCAACTACTGGTTGGAATACGTCATCATGGGAACTCATGAAGGTTGCAGAGCGAGCTGTAAACATGACAAGGATCTTTAACCTGAGAGAAGGCTTCACCAGCAAAGATGACTCACTCCCAAGCCGCTTCTTCGAACAATTCAAAAGTAGTCAAATGCAAAGCAACCTGAATGTGAAGACTCTTAAAGAAGCGAAGAAACTTTACTACGAAATGATGGGTTGGAGTGAAACTGGTGTTCCGCGACTGGCCACGCTTTATGAGCTCGACTTGGGATGGCTCGCATCCACATTACCTAAAACCAGTCAGTAATTTGCACGTTCGATGTTACTTAACCATTAAGTAATGTACGCAACAGAGTTTTGTACGCAGAAGTCGAGAACAACTATCCGCTAGATTGACGTTCAAATCTCGATTAGGCCGGATAGTCCTAGTTCTTGTGTAGTCTTCTTTGTGGGTATTCCCTGGTCATCCCAACCCCATAGCTTGTAGTATTCGCTCAGCATCTTTTCAAAATCCTGTTGTGTCACAACCTTGCCCTTCGCACGCCCCTCCCGTAATGGGTCTCGATAGATACGTGGTGGCATCGTGTCTTGTTGTTTGGAGAAGCCTTCCCTAGCGTTGAAGAGTCGTGTCATGGTCCAGATCCGTCTGCCAAATTTTTTAACATCCTCCTCAGTGTAGGTTGTCTGCCAGGCAGTATTGAGCATCCTAGTGCAAAGCTCCAAGTTGGCCGCTAGGAAGTCGCACATCTCAAGGCTCCATTTAACGCTGGTTCTGATCTGATCCTTATAGACGAATTCAGCCTTTCCCTCAGCCGTGAACGGATCAATCTTACCGAAAGCGTCGTACCCTACAGGCCAGGCACGGTTATGATCAGCTCCCCTATCGGATGTTGCGTAAGCAAGTGCCATTCCAAAGGTTCCTCGAGGATCGTATCCTGGATATTCAAGACCCTTCACATGCATCGCATAACCCTCCGTGCCATTCGCAATAGTTTTTGAGGCTCGTGCTACTCCCTCTGCGAGCAAGTTACCGATCCCTTCTCGCAATGAGATGAGCCTCAAGAGTTTCACAACCAGGTCTGGCTGGCCAAATTTCAACTCCAATCCGCCAGTATCTTTCTTGGTCAGGGCGCCTCTTTCGTAAGCCTCCATGGCCCATCCGCAAACGTTTCCTGCAGAAATACTGTCAAGGCCCCAATCAGAACATTCTTCATTAAACTTGGTTATGACGCGTATGTCATCGATACCTAGGTTTGAGCCGCAAAGCGCGAGGGTTTCATATTCTGGTCCTTCAGATTCGAGACCTGCATATTTTCCATCTTTGACTTTGGTCATGTTCCTACAACCTATCGAGCAGCTGTAACAGGTTGAAGCATGTTTTACAAGGATCTGACTGGCTAGAGCGTCTGCATCTATCCGGTCTGCGTTTTCGAAAACACCCGACTGGAAGTTTCTTGTGGGCAATAGACCCGCGCTTTGGCTTAGGGCTACTACGCCTGGTGTTCCTACTTTCCTGAGCATCTCTTCAGCAGGGTTCTCCTGAATATCCTTCTTGATAACTTCCCTGACAAAAGTCTGGAATGCAGGTTCAGAATTGACGCTCAACCTTTTTGCCTGTACCGTTCCACGAACCGATATTGCTTTCAGGTTCTTGGATCCCATAACTGCTCCTGTCCCCCCTCTTCCTGCGAAGTGGTGTTTCTCATAGGCGACAGCCGCGAATTTTACTCTGTTTTCTCCGGCTGGTCCTATGCAACCAATCTTTGGGCCGTCCATGTGATGTCTCGGGGTTTCTCCAGACTCTTTCACTAATAGATCAGTAGTTTCGAATACCCCCTTTCCCCAGATGTGGCTTGCGTCTCTTATCTCAGCGTGTCCATCTTTTATCGTTAGATAGACGGGTTTCGACGAGCAGCCTTTGATGATTATGCCGTCAAATCCTGCAAATTTGAGTTCGGCAGGAAAATAACCACCTGAGTGGCTATCGCTAAGGGTTCCGGTCTGAGGAGATTTGGTCACATTCGCCATACGTGACATTGTGGATGCAATGGTTCCTGTGAGTGGGCCAGTCATCAAGATGATGACATTTTCTGGAGAATAAGGTTCGATTCCAGGAGGTAGAAGATCAAAGAGGTAGCGAATTCCCAGTCCTTTGCCACCAATGAATTGCTCTGCCCATTCGTAGTTAAGCGCTTCGTCGTGTATTTTGCGATCCGTGAGATCTACTCGAAGTATTTTCCCGCAATAGGCTCGGCCATTCGCAATCATGAGTTCCATAACTCAGTGATTCAGATAGATGAGCTATTCGCTGGTCGTAGCATTTGACTGTCCTATCCGCCCCCGACTGGTGGGAATATGAGTATAACTGAATCGTCTTTAGCGATGACGTCCGATACGGATACGGATTGGCCGTTCAATAGGAATCTGAGGTGCTGCCGCGGATTATTTGATTCTGGATCAAACAGGTACTCTCCCAATCGATTCCCATGTTTTGCTGTTAGCATCCTTAAAATATCCAATACCGTCGCTGATGTTTTGAGGTCTACGGTTAACTCTCTGGCGCCTACGATCTCTCGTGCGCCGCCAACGAATTTCACGGTCACTTTCAATTGCCGAAATTCCTGTCTTGATTGGTAGGTTCGTGCCGATATCACGAGTCTTGAATAATATTAGCAGATACGCTAAGAACATATATCTAATGATAGTTTACCTGTTCAAAGGGGCTAACTAACAGTGCCACATAGGCTGAGTAGAGCAGCATTTAGAATTAGAAGCAGGCAGAAGAGAAAACAACGACATCGAAAGAAGACTGGAGCAAGCAGAAAAGCTAACTTGCACTAACTTCATCCTTCCCATTCGGGAAGACCTTATGGTTCCAGATTAGCTCTCTGTTAGAGAGGACTCTTCATGGGAGTGCCAGAAAAAATTAAAGCAATCGAAGAAGAGATGAAGAGAACTCAAATTCACAAGCACACAGAACATCACATTGGACTACTCAAGGCGAAGCTTTCCAAGCTCAAGGCAGAACAGGAAGCTGCCCAGAGATCCAGATCCTCCGGTGGACCTGGGTTTGAGGTGAAGAAGGGTGGTGACTGTACCGTTGTTCTAATTGGACTGCCGAGCGTTGGAAAATCAACTCTTCTCAACAGATTAACAAACGCAAAGTCAAAAGTCGCCTCCTACGCCTTCACAACTCTAACAGTTGTGCCTGGTCTTTTGGAATACAACGGAGCCAAGATGCAGATACTTGACCTGCCTGGTATAATCTCAGGAGCTGCAAGGGGCAGTGGAAGAGGTAGACGAGTGCTCTCAGTGGCACGAAACGCTGACCTGATACTGCTAATCCTAGACGTCTTTCAACCAGATCAAGTGACCACGTTACGGAATGAGCTCTATGAGATGGGAATTCGGCTTAACACCCAGCCACCTAGAATCACTATCGAACCATCTTCACAAGGCGGTTTGGGAATAACTACGACGTGCGCGCTTACAAAGATCAGTGAAGCCACCATTCGTGCGATACTCAATGTCTATAAAATTAATCAAGCAAACGTCATAATCAGAGAGGACATCACCGATGATCAACTAATTGACGTGGCAACAGGTAATCGCATGTATGTTCCCGCACTAACCATCCTGAACAAAGTTGACTTGGTAAGCCCCAAATACGTGCAAGAGGTTAGAAAAAGAATTGGCGAGGACTTCATAGCTGTTTCTGCTGATCAAAACCTCAACGTCGAGACCATAAAGGAAGCAATTTACAATCGTCTAAACTTCATTCGAGTTTATCTCAAACCACGGAGCGGGTCACCTGACTTCAAGGAACCGCTCATAATTACTGCGGGATCAAGAGTATCTGACGTGTGTACGAAAATTCACCGAAAATTCGCCGGAGAGGCCAAGTACGCATTGGTATCTGGAAGCAGCGTTAGGTTTAGTCCCCAACGAGTGGGCATGGATCATGTATTGAATGACCGTGATGTTGTTACGATCATAAAATAATCATTTATTCAGGAACCTGTGACATGAGCATATGTACTCGAGTTTTCCGTCTGGATAGAGCCATCTGTAATGAATCTTCCCACTGTTGTCAGTAAAGCTTTCGCAAACATTATCAGAATAGACGCTTACGTGCGAGAATCTCCATCTTCCCTTAACAGAATCTTCTGCACTCATGGAATCCATCAGAGCCAGCCCTTTTCAAAGAGCTTAGTAAGTTTTCTTACTCCACTAGAGACACGTAACTACATAAGAGTGAAATAGAAAGGAACAAGACGCCGCAGTGTATTAGGTGAATACCTCTTGGTTACCAGCAAAGAGAAGAAGCGTAGAGTCAAGAATAAGACTCGTAAGTCTCCATGCATAACCTACGCTTCGCTTACTATTTCTGGGAAGGATGATGAAATATATGATGCGGCCGTAGCGAAGGTCCAAACCAGTCTTGGCAAACACTATGCGATGTATATCAACGGTGAAAAATGGGTTTCGACGGGCGAAGAGATTGGACACCCGAGTCCGGTCAATACGAATCTTATAGTAAGTTATTTTCCCAAAGGCAGTCGTGATGATTCAAAAGCCGCCGTGGATGTTGCGCGTGACGCGTTCCAATTATGGAGTTCCAAACCATACAGGGAACGTCTCTCGGTGTTGAGACGGGCTGCTGATATTATGTTCGATCGCCGATACGAACTCTCAGCCTGGATGGCTTACGAAGTAGGTAAGAATAGAGCTGAGTCATTGGCGGAAGTTAACGAAGCAGTAGAATTGATTCGATACTACTGTGAGCAAATGCACGCAAATAGAGGTTTTGAAAAATTACTTGAATCTCCGGGACGTCGACAAGAAACCGTGAGTGTACTAAGACCTTATGGAGTCTGGGGAGTTATTGCGCCATGG
>CAYWMG010000323.1:0-4725 GCA_964459245.1 uncultured Candidatus Bathyarchaeia archaeon | reverse complement strand
ACGAGCGGTCACGGGACGCGATTCATCATCGGAGAGAACACAATGATCTCACTCTAGCCATACGCCCAACACTATGGCATCAACGAGACGCATCGTTCTTCTCGAAAGTACTCCATTACATGCTTTTTCTAAAGGCATAGCGACTTCGTTGATGTTCGAAGATAATGTCAAGAATTCGCCTGAAGGAGGCGTACTCCGTCGGTTGATATCGTCGAATCTTTGGATACATTATACTCAATATTTGTTTCTCATCGCTCTCTCTTCTACTGGATTGAATTGCAAGTCGCAGAGAGTATGAATCTCGCAAGTTGAGCAAATTCCAGAAGATTGCTTTTCCGATTGCTACGGTTTTTCCAGGATCCATCGGGATAAATCCCAAGCCTGCAGTCAGGCTAAAGAGGAAGTAACAGAACAGAGCGTTATTAAGTGAAGGTCCACAGTTCTTCAGAATCGCTCGCAGTAGGTTCCGATGGCATAAGTAAAACTTACGGAAACCAACGGTTTCCATCCCGGAGAACGAATGTGCAACAACCGCCTCGGGAGCATATGCAATTCGGTATCCGAGAATTCGTAATCTCCAAGAAAGATCCACATCCTCGACATACATGAAGAATCTTGCGTCGAACCCTCCGGCTTCTTCAAAGATTGATCGGTTAATTAAGACGGCTCCGCCACAGAAAGAAAATGGTTCGAATTTCGCATTGTCATATTGTTCTTCATCCAGCTCTTCTTTGCCTATATCTACAAATCCTCTCCAGAACGGAATGCCCATGACCCCAACAGAGTTGAGGCGTCTGGGATTTTGCATTGAAACCATCTTACAAGCGACTGCTGCTATGCCAGTGTTTGTGGTTGCTGCTCGAACCATGGATTCGACCCACATTGAGTTTAAGATCTCAGTATCAGTATTCAAGAGCACGATATAGTGGGCTTTAATTTTCTTGAGTGCCCTATTGTAACCGGCAGCGTATCCTAGATTTGTTGAATGGCAGATTAATTTCACCTTAGGAAATTGTTTCCGAATAATTTGTACCGACTTGTCTGTGCTCGCATTATCAACGACGTACACATCCAATTTACTCCAGTTGGTCCGCATGATGCTGCTCAGGCATTTCGATAGCCATTTTAGCCCATTATAGTTGAGAACGACAACTGCCACTTTGGGTGATCGTGAAGGCTGCATCTTCTGCTGGACTAGTGCATGGGGTGTTGGATCTTCGATGAGTTGCGCCGTCATTCTCGATTGAGAAGACATTTCAATCGAAACCAGGAGTTACCGGTACTTGTGAGCTGGGAAACTTCTGAGTGTCTCAATTATGTAGTCTTGTTGCGCCTCCGTCAAATCAGGAAACATGGGCAGGCTTAGAATTCGTTCCCACAACTTCGAGGCGCGAGGAGCCATTTCTTTCATCTGAGCATAATACGGGTAGAGGTTTATTGGGAAGTAATGAACTCCGGGGGAAATCTCTTTGCGCTTTAAGTATTCGATCAGAGCGTCGCGCATGTTCAAGTTCTGCACTGATATCTTATAGATGTGCCACGCGCTCTTCGCGTAACTCTTCTCTACTGGGAGTTCAATCCAGTCGAGATCTTTCAGTTGGCGATTGTATTTGGCGGCTATTTCACGTCGTCTTTCATTATTTCTTTTTAGTTTATGAAGTTGAACCAAGCCGATTGCAGCGGCGATATCGTTCATGTGGCATTTGAAACCAAGGCGGTTAACTGTGTACTTCCAAGCGTAAACTTCGCCAGTCAATGAACGGTCCCAAGTGTCCTTGCTGATGCCCATCCAGCGCATCTCTTTGAAATATTCAAGGAACCTTGGGTTTCCAAACGATATTGCTCCCCCATCGCCAGTAGCAATATTCTTCACGGCATGAAAACTAAAGCACGTAAGCGGCGACAGTGTTCCAATCCTTCTTCCCTTATACTCAGCGCCACATGCATGGGCAGCATCTTCTACCACAGTGATTTTGTGCTCTTGTGCGAGTTTCAGTATCGGATCCATGTCGCAAGGGTGGCCACCGTAGTGCACTGGCAAAATGACTTTCGTTCGGTCATTGATCTTGTCGCTGATCTCCTTGGGGTCAATGTTGAGTGTGTCGGGTTCAACATCTGCGAAGATTGGAGTGCCCCCCACATATCTTACGACGTGCACGGTAGAAACAAACGTGAGTGGGCTCACTATTACCTCATCTCCTTCCTTTAGCTCTTGCGAAGCAAGTGACAGGTGAAGTGCAGAAGTCCCTGAATTCAATGCCACACAATACGGTGATCCTAAATAATTTGCAAACTCTTTCTCGAATTGAGCAGTCTTAGGACCTAACCCCACCCATCCAGACTTCAGAACCTCCGCGACTGCTTCAGCTTCCTGATTGTCGTAGCATGGTCTAAAGAGAGGGATCAAATTGAGAACCGCCGATATTACAGAAACATGGACATGGCTTCTTCAGATTTAAGTTGAGTCCGTGCTTTTCTTCTTTTAGCCAGAAAACGGGGCATAATGACGGTGGAAGCAGTCTCGAAACAGCAGGTGGTTCTGAAGGCGCTTCACTGGTCCAAATGCTCTTCGACACCGAAGTCCAACATCTTAATACTTTCAAGATGGCTTTCTGCAAACACGGCAGCTTACTACGATATGCGCGAAGGCTAGTGCTAATGGGGATTCACATTCGTGAAACAAACTTGTGAACGTCCACCTCGCGTGCTAGCAATTCTGCCAGGAATCATTCCATCCACCTACATTACGGTAGCCAAACCATTTCTTGAATTACACCGCCAAGGATTCATCAACGCAAGAATCAGTCTAGAAGCTTTCGCAAACCTTGGAAACTTACCTCAAGTAGACTTGGTCGTCTTTTGTCGCAACACTGAACCGAAGTATGCCGACACCCTGGACGCTATTCTCAAAAGGAGAATTCCATACATCTACGATCTAGATGACAATTTCTTCGCAATCCCTGGAAACTCAAACATTGCCAAATACCATAGAGACCCGACGCGATTAGCTTTACTGACTCGTTACATTCGTCATGCGAATCATGTACGCGTCTACTCCGAAGAACTGCTCCGGAAAGTGCAGACGCTCAATCCGCAAACGGAGAGGGTTTTGGGACCAGTAGACCAGAGATTATTACCTCGCGAAAGGAGGCCTTCCAATCATGGTAAGATTAAACTCGTTTATGCGACCAATCGTCACCGAGATGATTTCGTAAGCATTTGCTTGAACCCATTAACTCGCGTCCTGAACGAATACCCTGAACGGGTAGAGCTCCACTTATGGGGTTGTGATCTTCCAAAGTTGCGACGGTATGAAGGAGTGCGATACCATCCACCTATTTCAGACTATGATCATTTCTTTCGATCCTTCGCAAGATCGGCATATGATATTGCGTTGGCTCCGTTGACAGACGATATCTTTTCCCGTTCAAAGAGCGATAACAAGTTCAGAGAGTACGGCGACTGTGGACTAGCGGGGATTTACTCTCGAGTACGCGTGTATACGGATTGTGTGGAGAATGATGTGACCGGAATACTGGTCTCGAATGATCCTGAGGAATGGTACAACGCGATCGTACGTTTGATTGAAGACCATAGTCTCCGAGAAGCGATCCAGATGAATGCGAGAAAATATGTTTTGACACACTACTCCTTGGGCAAGTTTGAAAGAGTGTGGTACGAACAGATTCGAAACGTACTGGAGCGTTCACGGAAAGGGGAGCCTTGTGAACCAGGAAGTGAAACTTTGAAGGAAAAGAATGACGAGGCATCCACCTTGCATGGACTTAACCTGGTTGTTAAGTTGTTTTTGCTCCTTAGTAATCTGAGGAGGCGTAACATATCTGAACAAGTTTCTGCAGTACTATGTTACGTGAGGATTCGAATCAGATTGTGGTGCAGCGGCCCGCATCCATAAGTGGCTAGGAAAGCAGCCATGAGGCTGTTCATAATTATATAAGAGCTAGGCATTTTTCATGTAGTTGGATGAGATGATTCGTGGCAATAAGGTAGTTCTTCGCGATATCCGTGACGGCGATATTGAGGTAATGACCGCGTGGCGAAATGATCCTCAAGTCAACAAGTACTTCTTTGAATACGAACCGGTTAGTTACGAGAAAGAAAAACTATGGGTAGAAGCTCTTCGTGAGAGAAAGGATGAGAAGCTCTTCATAATCGCTCCTCTGGAGAATCCAGACCGAGCAATCGGAACCGTTGGCTTGGTACGAATCGATCATAGAAATAAGAAAGCTGAATGGGGGCGATTTCAGTTAGGCGACTCTTCCTCAAGAGGACAAGGTTTGGCAGCCGAAGCCATCTACCTCAGTCTTCAATACGCCTTCGATCATTTAAACTTGCGGAGAATATACCTGGAAGTCTTCGCGTGGAACGACCGCGCGAGGTCACTGTATGAGAGTTTCGGCTTCAAAATTGAAGGTACCTATCGTGCGCACATTTATCGCGAAGGAACCTACCATGACGTCGCCATTTATGGACTCTTGGAACATGAATTTCGAAAAAACGAGCAAAAGATCAGAGAGAGGCTGCGCAGTATTGAGGTCGAATACGACAAGCCATAATTATTGTGTTCTCACATTCCACCCATTGGATATTTGATTTCAAGTCTAATGGCGTCATCCCAATCAAGGCTAGGCGAGAACTCTGTACCTGTAAACATTGCATTTAGGACTGTCACATTCCTATCCTCAACTTTTATTCTCCGATCTG
>CAYWMG010000322.1:0-1817 GCA_964459245.1 uncultured Candidatus Bathyarchaeia archaeon | reverse complement strand
ATGATCTGGCATATGGAGGCTCCCAAGTATAATCTCTATCCCTGGTTTGTGTGTGAACTCGTTAGAAAACATGTGACGGTCTGTCTTAGTGGAAACGGGGGCGACGAGCTCTTCGGAGGATACGTTGCAAGATATGAGAATGCGTTAAGAATCGATGAGCTCTCAAGAAAGTGTATTTCACCAATTCTCCACGCCGCCGGCGGTCTTGGAGGCATCTCAAATGATACACGTATACAGAACCGGTTTAGGGTACTTCAATCGTTAGGCGATAACACGAATGAGTACCTAATCCTAGCGGGCGTCATGCCTGATTCCTTCAACCACCAACTCTTCAAGAGTAAGTTCTCAACGAACGAGCTTCGGAACGTGTATGGAGGATACTTCTCGAATGACTCCAACTTTGTTGACGGGTTGATGCGGGCAGAGTTACGGACGAAGCTGGTTGATGACCTTCTATCGGTTGATGATACTATGAGCATGGCACACTCATTAGAACTACGAGTGCCGCTTCTTGACAATCGGCTGGTAGACTTGATGATGCCTCTTCCGTGGAGGTCCAAGATTCTTCCGGGCAAGTATGGAAAGTTACAATTACGTAAGGTGATGAAGGACGAGTTACCGGAAGAGAGTTTCCGGAAGCCTAAATGGGGCTTCAGCGTGAATGTTTACAACTGGTACAAGGGTGAGTTAGGAGAACTAATTCGACAGATGGTACCCGAGTCTAAGGTAGTTCGTGAATATTTCTCTCAAACAAGAATCCAAAAGCTCATCGCTCATTCTAATGTGCCTAAAGCTCGTCGTCATCAAATCCTATTGTGGCAGTTGTTTGGATTTCACTTTTGGCATAAAATCTTCATCGAGAGTGAAAACCCCGAACAGGCTGTACTCGAGATTAATACTTTGGCGGCTTAACTCGATTGAGCTATTGTGTAGTCGTCATCGCCAAGAACGCCGCAGACCACATCTCCACAACTATCCAATCATTATTGGACCAGGTAATGTTGCCGTCGAAGATTATTGTTGTTAACGATGGGTCCTCAGACAAGACTGGTGAGATTCTCACCAAGTATGCGTTCAAATACAGAATACTTCGACTGGTGAACCTTCCTGACAGGGGGTTTGATATTCGTCGTGTGCCATCGAATCTCAATCTAGCGCTAGATTCTGCGCATGAATTATCGGATGAGTATCTGATGATCAGTGGGGATGATTCCACTTACCCAAGGTACTATGTGCAATCAATAATTGAACGTATGGATGAGGATCGCAGAATTGTTGTTGCTAGCGGTCGCCCAAGCCAGTTGGGTCAGAGTATAGAAGAACGTACTCCGTCAGGCAGTGGCAGGGTTGTGCGGGTTAGCTTTCTGAAACGGGTGGGGTTCCGATTTCCAATCAGGGCAGGTTGGGAAGCTTGGTTACTTTACAGGGCGGAACAGGAGGGTTACAGGTCCCAGTTGTTTGCTGATTTGGTCTATGCACACGTTCGTCCTAGGGGGGCTTCTCATCATTTCACATACTGGGGAGCAGCAATGTATACGCTCGGATATCATCCGCTCTACGCCTTGGGGAGGGTAGCACGGAATCTAGTTCGACAGGCATCCATTAAATCCGCCCTCGGCCTTCTTGCAGGCTACCTGATTGCAGTATTGGGCTCTTCGGATCCTTTCATTGTTCCATTCGATCCTGCGCTCAGGAAATACGTCCGTAGGAGGCAGGGTCAGGAAATTTCTAGAGTGGTCTCCTCTAAGCTCAGAAGGTTATGATCAGGTTTAGAATTTATTGACGATCGGCATCTTCCAACCTAGGCCGAACGCTTT
>CAYWMG010000321.1:0-4464 GCA_964459245.1 uncultured Candidatus Bathyarchaeia archaeon | reverse complement strand
GTTCTCCTCCGCTCAAATTGCCGGCTTTCACTTTTCTTCGTTCTTGGAGTCTCGGGAAAATCTCATAAACTCTGTTGACGGCTTCTTGAACGCGATTCTTTTCTTTACGTATCAACCAAGCCCCTGCTTTCAAATTGTCGTGCACTGTCAGGAATGGGAAAATGCTTCGTTCTTGTGGAACATAGGAAATTCCCACGGCGAGCATTTCGTGTGGTTTGAGTTTTGTAATTTCCATATTGTTGTAGATCACCTTGCCGGCTCTTGGCGTGATTACTCCGTACATTGCTTTCAAGATGGTTGACTTACCAGATCCGTTAGGTCCAATGATCGCCGTGAACTGGTGGGGTTTTGCCTGGAGTGAAATGTCATGGATGATGTCGATTCCGCTGCCGTAACCGGCGCGAATATGTTCCGCATTAATCGACATGACTAGATCCCTAAGTATGCCTCTATCACTTTCGGGTCTTTGCGTACGTCGTCAGTCGTTCCGTCAGCAATCAGCGTTCCAGCGTTCATGACAACAAGTCGCTTGGACAATTTCATGATCTCAGGAATATCATGGCTCACTACGATGAAGGTCTTGCCTAGCTCTTTATTCAGTTGAAGAACGTTCGCAACAATTTTGTCCTTCAATTCAGGATGCACGCCATGAAACGGCTCGTCTAACAAAACTAGTTTTGGATCCAACATCATCACTCTAGCCATGTCCAAAAGCTTCTTTTGTCCACCTGACAGATTCGATGCTAATTCATTCCTTAAGTGATCAAGCAGAAAAAAGTGCAGTAGTTCTTCTGCTTTCTTGGTGATTGATGATCTATTCTTGTAGATTCTCAGTCCTGGGACGATGACATTGTCAAAGCAGGTCATAGCGCCGAAACCTCTTGGAATTTGGAAAGTCCGTCCTATTCCTTTGCGTGCTATCAGATGTGGTTTCATCGTGTCTATCCGTTCTCCCCTGAAGAAGATTCTTCCCTCCCCTCGAGTGACGCCGCTCAATAGATTGATTAGAGTCGTTTTGCCAGCACCGTTTGGGCCTATCAATCCCACAATTGATTTCTCTTCGACGTTTAACGTCACGTTATTTACCGCAATAAGGCCTCCGTACTTCTTGGTCAGATTTGAGACCTCAAGGAGGCTTGCGTGTTCTATTGATTCCTTTGAGGTTGTTCTTCCGTCAGAGCTTCTGTTCATGTTTCAGCACTCCAATCTGGCTGAGTGGGGTAGAGGCTTTTGTGGATTGATTCGTTTCTTCTGTTCTACCGACGTGTTTGAAGAATGTGCCGAGGATGCCTTTGGGCATAACTGTTCCAACGATAAGTATCAGGGCACCGAAAATGATCAGATGCAATCCTTGGATTCCATATGTCGTCGAAACATAGATCCTGACATACTCGCCCAACGGGATTAAGATGAAGGCGCCTATAACTGGGCCCATGATTGTGCCAATTCCGCCGATTGCTGCGGGCATGAATATGTAAGTCATTACGTTCAAGCTCATCACAGAATCAGGATCGATGAAGAGGATGAACTGCGCGAAGAATACGCCTGCCACCGCAGTTAACATTGCGCTGATTACGCAGCTTACCAGCTTGTACTTGACGACATTTATCCCGGACGTAGCGGTTGCAACTTCATCTTCTTTGATTGCCATGAAATAGTAACCCCACTTGGATGATTTCAATTTGTAAACGAAGAGTAGGCTTAGGAGCAGCATACTGAGCATGATGTAGTAGTATGGAGTTCTGTTAGTGTTAAACTGGAAAGCCCACCAAGAGTAGTTCAGTACCTCATACCCAATGCCTCCAGCGCCGTTTGCGAACTGATACCATTGTATCATGATGATCCTGAGGATCTCACTGAAACCTAGTGTGATCATCACAAAGTAGCTTTTCTTCAACTTCAGCGATGGCAATCCAACTCCAAGTGATGCCAAAGCGGCGATCATGACTGCGACCATGATCGCAATCCATGGCGAGATTGCAAACCTGGTCCATAGTAACGCGGCGCTGTAAGCGCCTATACCGAAGAATGCGGCGTGCCCAAAAGAGTTCTGACCGGTTAATCCCGCAAGAATGTTCCAGGCCAGAGACAAATATGCGTAGAGGAACGTCTCAATTAGTAAATTAAACAGGAACGGGTGTGTGGTAGGGTCTTCGACTAATGGTTCGATTATGAGCAAAGCCAAGGATACTATGAGGAGGATCAGAAACCAGGCGGGCAGGTTCTTCGTGATTTGCAATAGGATACTATCCTGCTCGTTCTTCTTTTCTTCCGAACAGACCTTGTGGTTTGATTGCTAGGATTGCGATGAAAACGATAAGGTAGGAAAGCTGTTTGATTTGTGGAGCGACGACGAATCCGAAGAAGCCTTCTATGAATCCGATGGTTATTCCGCCAAAAATAGCTCCGACGTAGCTTCCCAAGCCCCCTAAAACGGCTACGACGAAGGCAACCACTAGGAAATTAAGTCCTACATAAGGTGATATTGTGAAGAACGTGGAGAGAAGAATCCCCCCGACTGAGACCAGGGCAATTCCTACACCCCATGCCAAAGCGAACATGTTTCGTACGTTCATACCCACAATTTCTGCCGAAGCTCGATTCTGTGCCGTAGCACTAAGTCCCAGCCCTGTCCAGGTCCTCGTCATGAATATGTGAAAACCTAGTGAGAGACCTATGGCTATAGCAAACGCCAGTATCATAGTATATGTGACGAAGACTCCACCAAAATCGAAGGTTTGAGGCGCGCCTTGAAAGACCGTCCTCGGGTCATGATGCCAAACGATCACAGCACTGTTGTCTATAATCAACCATAATCCAAAGGTCAGGATGGTCTGAGCTAAGGTGTACCCGCCCTCAAGAGCTCGTTGAATGATGCTTCTTTCGACAACCCAACCAATTCCGAAAAAGAGGATGGGAACGAATAGTAACGACAAGTATGGGCTAATCCCCCAGAGTGAACTCAGCCAGAAGGCTGAGTACATTCCCAACATTAAGAAACTGCCATGAGCAAAGTTGACAAGTTCCATGACGCCATAGATCATCGTTAGTCCGATCGTAACGAGTATGTATATTCCGCCCATTAGGACGCCGCTCACTATAGCTTGAACCAGAAGAGTTTGATCGGGAGTCACGCGTGAATTTCACCGATTCCCGAGCCGAAGCTCAGAGCATCATTACCCGAAGACCCGAGCAAGCGTATTAAATGCGTCCTCTGCCACCAACAGTGAGAACATCCAACTTGGCCAATGTGTAGGTTCTAAACCTAGTTGGGCGCAAAAGATCGGGTGGATGAAGAAGATAGAAAAAGAAGGGGGATGTTCCCTGTTAGCAGCTTATAGGTTTCTATCGGTCCAACTCTTTACAGGGAACACTATGTCTTTCGATGCATTTGCCCAGGGCCAGACTGTGTGTGGCTGATTCAAGTCAGGTAATTGCCACTGGAGCACGTTTGCTGATGCTAACATGTTCTGACCAGCATCCAGTGTTCCTGGTGGCCAATAGTACGTACCCCAGCCCATTATGGAGTCCTCTGCCGAGATGTAGAGTGAGTTGCATGCTTGCTGTATTGCTTTAGGTTCAAGCGAAGGTTCTGCGAGGTTCTCGAACGTTCGTACAACTGCTTGGATTGTGTTCAGTCCTGATCCGTCTCCAATGTCGTATCCCCATGTTGTCTTGTACTTTGCGTCGAACGCTTGGGAGTCTGGTCTCTTTAGATCTACGGCCCAGACCGATCGGCTGCATATTCCGTCAGCCAATTTGCCCACTGCTTGAATATATCGCTGGTCAAGAATTTCTGACGAGGATTCAACGATAAGTTTGGCGTTCACGTCGTACTGTCTGAGCTCTTTCGTTATGAGGTACTCGTCAGGGGCGTGACCGTACATCAAGAAGACGTCAGGCACGTTCTTTTTCAAGGTGAGGACTTCGCTGTCAAAGGCGGGTGTTCCAGAGACGATCGGAATGTCGCTGGTTATGCTGTAGCCTCCTAGCTGCGGGTCTTTATTGATAGTGTTGACAAGGTAGTCGTGCCAGGCGATTCCAACGTTGTCGTTGATGTACATGAGGCCCAGTGTTTTGATCTGAGTATTCGTTTTTGCTTGGAGGTCTTTCAGAAAGTTGAAGACTCTTTGCAGGTATAATTCATCGTGAGGGCCAGGTCGCCAGAACCACTTGTCGTTTGCTCCTTTGGTCAGCAAAATGTTTGAAGCAGCGCTATTAACCAAGGGGAATCCATGCTGGTCGGTAACTGCCTTTACTGGTATGGTTTGTGAGGTCCAGTTACATCCCACTAGCATGCACACTTGACCCGAGGTAACGAGTCTCTCCGCCTCAGATCGAGCCACCTGCACGTTGGTTTGAGTGTCAGCGTAGGTGAGTTTGATAGTTGCACCTTTAAGTGGGCCTCTTCGTATGCCGCCTGCTGCGTTGTAATCCCCGATGTATTGATCGTAGATTCTCTTT
>CAYWMG010000320.1:0-2621 GCA_964459245.1 uncultured Candidatus Bathyarchaeia archaeon | reverse complement strand
ATGCGTTCCGGCTGGAAGTGGCACTTGTGATGAGCCTGATACGGAATATTTCTTATCAACAGTTCCCTTGACCTGGCTGGGCAGGTCTAAGGTTAACGTTCCCCATAGTAGGGTCTTATCCTTGGGTTGGTGAATTCCGCTTCCAGCAATCACAACCCCTGAATCTTCCAGCATTACTCCGTAAGGATTCTTGACGTTGCAGTCTGTACCTACGGCGCACCCTACGCGTGCATAGAGTGCTGCCACGGTATGCCATCCATCGTCTTTCAGGTAGACGAGATTGCGGAATTCAACTGGCCCCAATCTTCCGAACGTTGCGGTATTACCGCCCTTCTCCGCCACAAAATATGCTGCATCCTGGGACTTGGTCCAGGCTACTGTAATGTGCGAGACCTCTCGTCCATCAAGCACAAAGCTCCATCCTCCTGCTGAATCTGGTTGAATTGAATACTTGTGCCACGATCCATCGAGCCCAGCAGAGTACGCGGGTCCTTTTTCGAAATAGAAGTCATTACTGTTCGCGTCTGGCCAGTACTGCCATTCCCAAATCGGATCCGAAACTCCAACTTGTGCAGAATTACCCCGGCATGTGAATTTCCCTCCAACAGTCTGCCCCCTCAAACACCAATAGCCCGGTTCGTAAATGTAGCCGAACTGAATGAACGCCCCATTATCCAGATTATCACCAACCCAGAAGTATTGGAAATCTCCCTCGTTCGTACTGTAGATGTGAGTCTGAATCTCAACAGAGACTCCCTTGTTTCCTTTTGAGCCATCGTCTCCCCAAGCACCCAGCTGCAACTCATGGCTATAGTCCGCCCGCACATTGGGGATGAGGATGAGTAGAAAGATGCTCATCAAGACTAGAGATCGATGCAACTCAATTCCTCTTTCTCTGTCCACATATAACAGGGAAAGTTATTGACGATAATTATACTTTGACATCCACACTCTACATCGTTTATGAATTTTAGCCTATCATGGTTAACATCATGCGCGACGTGTTTAATGCGTACGGCGTTAACGCATCCTGTTTCCTACGACGCATTTTGGTGGATGATTTGTATTACATGTTTTCTGCTTGCTACGTAAGCTGAGATTACTGCTTTGATAATGTCTCCTGGTAAGAAGGGAAGAATACCTGCAATCAAAACATTCATTGGCGTACTCTTTAGCCAGAACCAGAGCCAGAGTACTCCTATCAGGTAGATTGGACAGAGTCCCAGTAAAGTTGCTAAGATCAACTTTCTAAAACCAGTAGGAGCGAATGAATATCCTACCCATCCAGTCACATATGCGCCTGCTATGAATCCGAACAAGTACCCACCGGTTGGTCCGACAAGAACGCCCGGACCAGAGGTGCCACCAGCGAAGACTGGGAATCCTGAAATTCCAAGCAGGATATACATCACTTGACTAAGTGCGCCAAGTCTTCCGGCTAAGATGGCTCCAGACAATAAAACAAAGAAGACTTGCAAAGTTATCGGTACAGGAGTTATGGGCAGACGGATAGAGGCCCATGCTCCAACGCAGGTTAAGACTGCGAAAACAGCTGCGGCGGTAATCTCCCGTGTTTTCAATCTCACGTTAACAACGCTCACGCATTAACGGAGTACGCGAATCTCAAGTAAGGATTATAGCTTGAGCCAAGTTCGAATCTTTTGATTTCGGACTTTTGTCATTGTCTCTCTTTCTACGTTCTTTGAGAAACCTTCTATACTCTTGGACAGTTTTTCTTATGTAATTCTGCTATTCTGTCACTATTTGTTTCGAAGCCGCACTTCTGGCAGACAAATCGTTTGTTCTCTTCAGACAAGAATGACTCACTCTAACTGGCTAGTTGAAAGTATGTGCATGAGACCCATATTAGGACTACGAGTTGGATTGCGACCCGTAACTAACATGACATTCTCTGAGGAACGGCATGGAATGTTGGTTTCTAGAGGTTTGCTGCCTGTTTTGCTGATGATTTGCACACCACTTTGGGCTAAGAAGTAGCACACGTCTTGGAGTGTTGTTATCAAAAACTGATTGCTCGAGCCTAGGGAAAGCATAAATCTTGTGAGGTGTTGATGGCGAAAACCGAGACGTGCCCTTTTTGAGAATATTCCTAGTCGACGTTGACGGAACGATTTGCGAAAATATCAGAAATGAAGAAGGCGTTGATAGAATGAGAGGGGCAAAGCCTTTCGAGGACTCAATAAGCGCGATTAATGGATTGTACGATACAGGGCACTATATTTGCTTCTTCACTGCAAGAACGGATGAACATAGAGATGTAACGATCCGATGGTTGAGAGACCACGGAGTCAAGTTTCATCAGATAATATTCAACAAGCCCAGAAAGACGGGCGATTTTGTGGAGTACCACTTCCATTGACGACACGCATTCGAGAGCTACAACTTACAGGGGTAAGTTCACGGGTTTCGTCAAAAGAAAGGCCGAGATAGAAACCTTCGAACAATAATGCAAACTGACTGTCCAACCTGACGCTTACTCTGCTAGAAGCAGTAAATTAATCATAGGTTGACCGAAAAAAACAGCGATATGAAATGAGACAGTATACAGTTGATGTATACTGCAAAACTAAGCATGATAGGAAAGTAATAGGCCGATGACG
>CAYWMG010000319.1:0-2128 GCA_964459245.1 uncultured Candidatus Bathyarchaeia archaeon | reverse complement strand
GTTGACCTTGTGGTCATTCACCCCTATGAGATCCATGTCTGCACACTCTCGATTCAGGGCGCGATCACTTGTGCTCGGGCAGTAATATCTGACGGCTAAACCCCCAAGCAGGCGTAGGGCGATTCCGTTTTGTCTAGCTTTCTCCACGATTCGTTTGGCTTCGTCGAGTGGATTATAATCGGTCATGGGGCAACTCCGATCCGGATTGGCTCTCTAACGAATAAGAGTACCAGTCTCTTCACTCTTCTGATACTTGCTTACCCTGAAACAAACTGGTAACTGGCTACTTTCTTTTCGGTCAGGCTAATTATGAACCCCCTCAGAACGCCCTCTCCGTACTCGCTACCCGGGTTAAGGCATACAGTCCTACCAATTTCTTTCGCACCCGAAGATTCGTGTATGTGACCGTGTAGACCCAAGAGAGGCTGATACTTCTCAACAGCGGACCTTACCGAAGTACTGCCGGCACTGTATTGCAGTATGTTACCGTTTTGAATGAGGAGTTTCGGGGGATCCGTGCTTGTGTCAACCCTGGCACATAAGTCCAAACCCGAATCGATTGGGGGCACGTGCAGGTTGAACAGGGAGTTCTGAGGATTACGAAGTTTGGCGGCCATCTCTTCTATTCTACTCATCAACTCGTCCTCAGAAATATCGCGCGGGCACTTGAACGGCGTTATGTTGCTATAGGCGCAGCTTATCATTTCATGCCCGTCTATCTCCACTACTTGATCATTCGCATTCACGACTGAACTCCCACTCTTGAGGATGGATTCTACAAAGTATTCATCGTCGTTTCCTCCCGTCATGTATATTCTCACACCGGAGGCCTTTGCGACTTCGTCAGCCATTTTCACCCATGAGCTTAATCTCTCAGCCATCAATCCATCAAATCTCTCCTTCACTTTCCGGGGATCGGCTCTCAATTGTTCAACTTCGCCTTGCGTTGTTCTGAAGTAGTATGCTCCCATGTTGGCGAGTTTCTTTTCATATGACGCAACCTCCTCTTCGTTCGTTGCGACGGTTTTCTTGCCGAGGTACTCCAATTCGTAGCTTCCGTCATTCTGCTTAGTTATTGGGGTTACGAACTTCCCTGTCAGATCGCCCCCGAGAATGAGAGTACTAGTTTGATAGTATCGTGGGGCGTTCAGGAACTTCCTGAAGCACAAATCCGAGCCGTGAAAATCGGTAGCAAAAAAAAGGCGGGTGAGTTTGGGGGCCATAAAAAAGGCCCTTTCTAAAGCGGCGGAATTTCGCGGAACGCTAAACCTAAGTCGATTCCTTGACGTTTTCTGTATGCTTTGGAAATGAAGTAGATCAGGAACATTCCCACGAAAGTCGCGATGATGACGTAATATGATGCTGGTACCTGTGCTCCGAGTGCTGGGATTGCGAGGTAGTAGTACGCCAGAATTGCATTCCAGACAAGCCCTAGGATGCCGGTTATTGCTATAGCGGGGACCCCTCCTAACTTGTACCTACTCGAGGGTGAAGCTTCGAAAAGTCCAGGTGTTCTGTAAGCGAAAAGTAGTCCGGTAAGTGAGATTATTATGTTTTGCACTAAGCTGGCGAGTAGTGATGCTGCTGTGAATATCCACACACTTGGTTGGAAGTTTGACCAAATGACCCAGAGGATGGAACCGATGGCCATGACCATGATGCCCACCAATGGGACATGGAATTTCGGATGTACGTAGGCTAACTGTTTTGGAAGGATTCGATCGAAGGATTGGCTGAATAGATATCGAGAGCAGCCGATGTAGTTACCTGCCTGGTAGAAGAGCATCATGGCGGTTACCATCACGCACCCAACTAGGAAGATTAGCGCTATGTTTGGCACTGCTACCATGGGTAGATAGATCCAGTATAGCGTGAGCGGAAGACTTGACAGTAATGGACTTCCAGAGTTTATCAGGGCGCCTAGAGAAGCCATGAATGTTTGGCCTACAACAGAGAACAGGAGGTAAGCCGTCAGTCCGAAGAGAAGCATGCCAAATAGGATTGGGCTAAGGAATGTTATGCTCATTGTCTTCAGGTTGTCAGCTTTTTTGATCTCTCCCAACATCGGTGCCATGTACCAACTGAATGCAAAGCCGGGTGCAAGGACGGCGGTCCATGTGATCGTGTC
>CAYWMG010000318.1:0-2856 GCA_964459245.1 uncultured Candidatus Bathyarchaeia archaeon | reverse complement strand
GAAAGCAACCTCCCTTGGACGGTATTGGCTAGGTAGTCCAGGCAAGTTCGTTAATCCATCACACAATGTTTCTGATAAACAACTCTTGCTGAAAGTTGTATTTCCGATTACGTATGATGAATATGGGGCAGCTGTCAGATTGATGGGTGAGGATGTGACGATGCTGGGTAAGTCATAGGACTTACTGTCGTAGATGACGATTGAGATTGGCCGTTGAGCTGGCCACCGTACTTCACCATAATCTTGTTTCGAAAATACTGTGCCTCGGAGTTGTGGTCCTACATGTAAATATCCGTCAAAGTGAAGCGACTGGCCGCGTGCAACTCTAACGTTTGTCGCGATCTTCTGTTCCGGCATACCTGCTGCTGAAGCATAGATCGTGTATACTCCAGGTGCTACTCCCTCTATCTCATAGTGGCCCTTCGCAGTGGCGTTGAAGTAGCCGCGAGCCTCTACTGGACGACCGGTCGGTTCAAGACTTGTAGGGTTGCTTGCTGTTCCTACAGCTCTTACTCTTCCAGGCAAGTTGATTGGTAAACTGTAGAGTGTAGTATTGAGGTCTCCAAATCTAATCGTGCCAGATATTATTGCAGGATCCACCTCGCCTTTCACGAGTAGGACCGGCCAATTCTCCATGGGCATTGTGCCCTTAATGTACTGGTTTACGCCCAGGTCTCCGCGGTGTAACGGGTAGGAGTTGTTCAGAAACATTTTGAAAAAGTATCTGCCGGCAGTGAACGGTGCTTTCATTTGATTTATTCTGACGTAATAGATAGTGTTTACTGGTAGTGAACAGTACGTTGTGACGTTCGGATCACATCTGAACGTAATTCCAGACGGTGGAGCTTGAATGTATATGATCCACGAGCCTGGCTCGAAGGGGTCATACTGATCAGCGCGAGTGACGAAGATGTTTGCATAATCATCCGTAATAGTTGTAACTATGTTTCTATTGTCTCCTTGATCCCAACCATTGTCTCCTTGAGCCCCTGTCGTGGGTTCGAAGCCGTCTTGGACTAATGTTCCCGTCCTATCGAAGACTGGGGCGGGAATGTAAATTGTAAGACTCGTGTAATTGAAGCATTTACACGCGTTGGTTGGTGGGGTAAAGGCTCCTCCGGTGGGATTGCCGTTCACGCTCGGGTTTGAGAAGTTCAATGCAAAAATGAGATCGCCGACGTTGTCATGATCGGCGGTTGAAGTTAATATTGCGCCTTCAGGGCTATACGAGTCTCTGGCGGCTTGGATTGGTTTCTGATTTGTGAAGGGTGATTGATATCCAGGCGGATTTTGTGTAAGTCCTGAGTACGTGTTCAGTCCGCTTCCTGGCCAAACGTAGCCTAACGGTCCTGGAAGGTGGTTGCCTGAAGTTACAATAGAGTTCAGTTCGTTGTCATTGGTGCGGTAGAGAGGTGGAGAACTGTTTAGGTCTCCGATTGTTGTGTGAGCATACGCGGGAGGACTGGTGGTGCAGACCAATACCAATACTAGAATCGTGAGCAACCATCGGTGACCCATACGTCCGTTAGCTCCAAGCCGATATTAGTGAAAGGTATTATTTTTTCGGCATTTTGGGGATTTGCATCTTGGGGATCTTCAATAACTTCTTCTTTTTGGCATAGTAGACTATGCCGATGATTGCAAGTATTGGTATGATTAGAAGTGGAAGTGGTATTGGGCCTGGTTGAACATATAGTGTGATAGGGTATGTGTGGTCGAGTGCGAATTGGTTGTTCGATTGTGTCCAGTCGAATCGAATACCCACTGGATAAGTGCCTGTTGGTTCCCTGCTATCGACGTCACAAGTGAATATTGCTGTTGAGACTTGCCCTTGGATCATGTCCCCTAAGAAGTCGGTTAAGGTACCGGTTATGTAGTTTCCAACTTCCAACTCTACTCTTACGGATTCAGCTCTGGTTGTGTTGCTCAAGTTCTTTATTTGAACTCTTATAACATTTCCAGAAGAGCCGGGATTTATTACAGAAGGGTTCACGCTTAGGATTCGGAAGATAACTTTCTCAGCTACGTATAGGGGTACCTGTCCGATCGGTACGAGACTATTATTCAGAACCTGATCTAGCAGAATTGAATATTGACCGAATGTCGCATTCTCTGCTACGTCTACAACAAAGTTTGCGTTGATGGTTTGTCCCGCGGGTAAGTTTCCGAGGAAGATTTCAGCGGAGCCGCTGGATGATGGCATGAAAGGAAGTTTTAATTGCAGATAAACTTGAACGTTCTTTGCTATGCCAGTTCCAGAATTTGCAAGCGTGACAGTCACTTGATTTCCGTAGCTGTCTGGAAAGAGTTTAATTGGATTTGTAGCCACCCCTTGAATGTATAATGCTCCACGGTTAATTGGAATATCCACGTCAACAGTCTTGTTGATTTGTTGCAGTTCACGCGCTGACTTGTATGATAGGGCTAGATTGCAGTGGTATATTCCAGCGCCGGCAGTTGATTCAATACTTAGTACCCAGATAAGCGTGAATTGCGTGCCCTGCACCATATCGCCTGCAACTTTCGTCACGGAAGCAGCTACCTGTTGGACGCCATTTGCGAAGTATGTATAGTCTATAGGTGGAGTTAGGAAGAGTGTGCCGCTTACGTCTCTTGCTACGTCGTCGCCAACGTTTGATAGTACGATCGATAGTTGCTCGTTCACGTCGCCAGCATGAACAGTTAGCGGGTTCATTGGGTCAGTTCCCCAATATACATTTGTAACCACAACGTTTGCAATACCGATGGCATGCGTCAACGGTGGTTCTGGGTTAGGTAGGTTAATTGCAATCAAGAACGTCAGTAGGACGAGAGCGAGTCTTTGTGCTTTCACGAATCTCACATCAATCGGTAGCT
>CAYWMG010000317.1:0-4804 GCA_964459245.1 uncultured Candidatus Bathyarchaeia archaeon | reverse complement strand
TATTGCGTTGTCCACTTTGCTGCTACGTTTATCGGCTTGTTAGCGGTCAATGTGAGGTCAGCGCTATTGCTGGAAACGTTACCTGTCCATCCTGTGAATATTCTGCGCGTCTTGTTATTGTAATCAACTTCGGGCTGAATTGAAATCCGCGCCAAAGATCCAGCATCATACCACCCTGATCCTTGAGGTGTTCCATAAGACGATATAGCTTGAATCATGTATTGAAATTTCCACAGTGCCTGCAGTTTTGTGGGTGAGTTTACCGAGAACTGAAGGCTTGGAGCTTGAGATAAGGAGGGCACGTTCCAACCAGTGAATATGTCCCTGGTACCGTTTGAAAATTGAACTATCGGTTGTACGGTTACGTTGGCATTAGCTCCAGCATTATACCAACCTGCTCCAGACGGCGATCCGGCTGGGGATGTGACCGTTACGTAGTATTGTCGTATCCAATTGGCCTGCAGAGTGAATGGTTTAGTCATGGTGATGGAGATGGAGGGGGAGTTTGAATTGTAATCGCCGGACCAACCTGTGAAGACAAGCCTGGACCAGTTCGGAATCATGCTCGATGGGGTGTTAGCGGAGACAGAGGCGACACTGTTAGCCATTTGCCAGCCGCTGGGCGTTGTTGATCCTCCGTTCTGGTTTATTGAGAGAAGATATTGGGTAGCGTAGATTGCTTGAATTACTATGTTCGAGTTTACTGTGAGCTGCCGCGGATTAGACGAGCTTCCATCCGACCACCCAGTGAATATTTGCCGCACGCCCAGCGACGCGTTGACCAGAGATTGGATTTGTACCGTGACCAGTCCGGTTGAAACGCCGGTTATTAATTGGGTTGAATTGAAATTATATCTGACGCCGTTGATCATCACCCAGACGTTGCCCGAGGATGCTGCATTCGCTGGGATGTTGATGGAGAGAGTGGTCCCAACGTTCAGGTTGAATGACGCAACATTATTCGCTCTGCTGGGTTCATTTATCATGTGGCTGGGGTCTAGGGCTACTTGGAAGATGTGAGCTCCACTTGTGGAAATCCAAGTGAAGCTGGTCTGTGTTGAAGAGCCTGCAGTCACGTTCAATGCCTGTAGATTCGTGAAGATCTGTCCGTCGAGAGTGACTTGGACTGAGACGTTACTTGCCGATATGGTGCCGACGTTCGAGATTTGGATATTGATCGTAACTGTAATGTTCGGGTTGATTATGACTGCGGGTTGCGCGTTGATGCCGGTTATGGCGAGTTGAACGAACTTGGCGGTCTGGTTCTGAGGCGGAGGAGGTGGGCCACTTCCTCTATTGACGGTGACTTGATACGAGGTTCCGTTCTTGCTTGCTACTGAGATCGCCAAGTTGTTTGCGCTGTCCGTGAATGTTTGTCCCGCGATCCAAACAGCGTCCATCAGATTGGGAACATTGGGATGGCTATCTATCACGTGCACTTCGCCGATAACGAGATTGGTGTCTACAAACGTGATTAGGACTCCGGCGGCGGGCAGGGGGGCGTCGAAGCCGGTCTGCGCTCTCACTTCGACTAAGTAGTATTGGCTTGGGAGGACGAGTGGTATCTTGATCGCGTGAATCTTATTTGACGCGATTTCTGTTGGGTCCACTGTATACGTGGAGGTCGTTCCATTTTGGGCGATGGCTAGTGTGGGGCCGCTGATGTACCCGAGCTGGATTTTCCCCCAAGCGGTCATGTGGGCAGGGCTTGATCCTATGGGGTCACCGTTCCAGGCTCCTTTATCCATCAGCTCCCAGGGACCGAGAATTGTCTTACCATTATTCGTGTTGTATAAATCCGGCAGTCCCAGGTCGTGACCGAATTCGAGGCAGTAAACACCTGCGGGGGAAGCATCGCCCGCTTCCAGTTCTGGAACGATGCTAAACAATTGGATGGTCTTACTTTTGGTTGGGATATTAGTGCCACCCATATACGTGACCGACCAAATGTCATTCTTCACCCCGCTTGATTCTTGGCCGTAGCCGGAATGGAGGAAGATGAAGTAGTCATACTTGCTGAAATCAACGTCCTTTTGCGCTAATTCCGCTGCATCTTGGGCAAGATGGAATGACAGATTCTCTCCACTGCAATCGGGGGAGTTTATCCCGTTGCAGTCCATTCCGTAATCCGCTTGAGTATGCGGAAGCGTGTACCATCCGTAAACGTCGCCTTGAATAGTCAATGCACCATACGATAACTCATGGTAGTAGGATGAGACAGGTCCAAACCAATTCTGTTTCACTTTGGCGATGGTCAACGTGGCGTTGACGTCTGAGAATGCGGCAGCGATTACGAGGACATGTATGACTCCCGAGACGGGGTGGGGCCATGCAGATCCGAGTTGAGGCGAAGCGTAGCCAATAGCTGGAAGCGGCAGTGAGGGCACCAAGTAACGTGTAGAATCCGTCGTCGAATGAACCTCGTACGCATTCACGAACACGGATAGGTTCGGTGTAATCAACATCAGCAAAACTAGGATAACGATCACTATTTTTGCTACTAATCTTAAGCGCATTCTCACGCGACCAATCTTTGAAGGAATTTCAGCAAGTTCTGATAAAGTGTTTAGACGCAAGGTAACGTGTACACTCTGAGATCCTTGGCGACTCGAATTGACAACAATCACGCAACGTTACTGGGCGATGGATCACGATTAGTTCAGCGGTGAGATTAGTCAAGAACACATTTGTAGTCGCAGTCTCACCTGCGAAACGCGTGGGATCAGACGATGAAAGCTGTCTCTATTTGGGCTGAGGGAGGTAGGAGCGTTTTAGATGATGATCGCGGGCACAGTGTTGTAGTAGACCTGCCAATAGACCAGAATGGGACGAATGCCGGTCCAACGGCTCTCGAACTTTGTCTAATGTCGCTTGCTGGTTGTACTACGACCATTTTCAGGATTGTTGCAGGAAAACGTAATTTTGCTTACAAGGCTTTCAAGGTTGAACTGGAAGCTGAGAAACCCAATGATGCACTCACAATTACCAGTGTGAAGGGCAAGATGGAGGTAGTGACCGATGCTGAAGAGAAGGAAGCAGAGATAGTTCTCAAACTAACATTGAAAACCTGCCCCGTCGGCGTAATATTCGCGAACGCAAAAATCAATTACGACTGGACTCTCACAGTCAAGAAGCCCTGAAGCGTCACAATCACCCGCGATACAGTATCCAATATCGCCTGAATCCCAAGTTACAGACTTATAGGTAGGCCAGGACTAATTATTATTGAAGGCGAAAATTGTTGGCTAGGGTTGGATGTTTCGAGGGAACTGATCCGCTCCTCCTCTCCAGTCTTGCAGCTGAAGGAGTTGAGACACTGCCAGTCGCGAACACGTGGGATGGTCACGGAAAGTATGTCAATCACCTCAACAAGGGCGAGGTGAACGTTGTAGTAGGATACTTGCATAAGGTTATTCCAGCTGAACCATTGCGCACCTCAACCCTCTCCCTCCTACTGGATGATATGCTCTCCGCGTGCAAGGTTTACGACATACCTGTCCTGCTCATCGTGAAAGCGAACCTACGCGACAAAGCCAAGCATATTATAGGTGACGCTGGACCAAACGTACACATCGTAGCCTCAGAAGAACTTGAAGGCCAAATCAGAAAATATCTTTAGGACCATTGACAGACCCCCATATTTCCTCTTGCAGTAATTAGCGATTGGCAGAGGGGCATGCGATCTTCTGTCAAGTTCTTGTTTGCTCCTCAGTCAATCGGTGCGGATGAGTCAAACAGGCGAAGACTTGACAGACCCCCGTTAACTAGTAATACCTCATGAGTGTAAATTATCCAGAAACGTCTTGATAAGAATAGGCTTGATAGGCAAAACTAACGCGGGAAAGACTACTTTCTTCAATGCTGCTACCCTGCTTAGCGCTGCTGTCTCCACCTATCCCTTCACAACCAAGAAGCCGAACGTTGGCCAAGCGTACGTGAAAACACACTGTGTATGCAGAGAGCTCGATGTGGTGGATAATCCAAAGAATTCTTCCTGCGTAGGAGGAGCGAGGTTCATTCCAGTTCAGTTAATCGACTTGCCTGGCTTAATCAAGGGATCATGGGAGGGAAGGGGACTTGGAACACGATTCCTCAGCGTTGCGTCGCAAGCAGACGCCCTGATACATGTTGCAGACGCTTCAGGAAGCGTGGGTATTGATGGAAAGCTAACCAGACCGGGAATGGGAAACCCCGTATCCGATGTCTATGATATTGAGGAGGAACTTGTCAGATGGTTCATGAAAGTTCTCGACAAAAGCCTTAGCAAGCTCAAGAAGCATCAGAAGAAGAGAGTGCCCTTCGAGCACGGTTTAGGGGAAGATTTGGCGGGTATGAAGATTACCCCCGAACATATCACAAGAGCCCTAGAGACACAAGGACTCTCTGGTACAGATCCATCCCAATGGAAGAAAGAGGACTTGTGGAACTTCGCTAAGAGTGTGCGTGAGATCTCCAAACCCACCATCATCATCGCAAACAAGATGGATCTGGGTCCAGCGGAGCAAAACTTTGAAAAACTCGCAAACGAGTTCGGACAGACTCTTGTGATCCCAGCCTCCAGCGACGCAGAACTAGCACTCAGACGTGCGGAGCAGAAAGGTTACATTGAGTACGTCCCCGGCGCGGAGATATTCCGCGTCAAAGACAAGGAGAAGCTGACTCCCGAGCAGCGGGAAGCATTAACCTATGTGGAGCAAAGAGTCTTCTCCAAATGGATTCAGACCGGTGTCCAGTTCGCGCTGAACACATGCATCTTCAAACTGCTAGCGATGAACACCGTCTATCCGGTTGAAGATGCCGAAAA
>CAYWMG010000316.1:0-5070 GCA_964459245.1 uncultured Candidatus Bathyarchaeia archaeon | reverse complement strand
TTGTCACAAATTTTTAGGCATGAGGTAACTACGCCCTCGCTTTCGAATATTTTCAGCTGTTCGGTCCCGATAGAGTCCTTCCCTAATCCACCTATGATCGCGGCTTGACTACGTTCGAGTAACCTAGCCGCGGCCACAGCGGTGTTGCCAGCTTTGCCTCCGGCGACGCGCGTGATGCGTTCAATGATCGTCTCCTGGCCTTCATGCGGGAATCTCTTGATGAAGAAGTTAATGTCCCAGTTAATCGCTCCGATCACTATGACGCGCACCAATTGAATCACGTGTAGATCAGAATTTGGCGATCCCCCAAGCGAGCAGTGCGCCGTGGATCATATTTGCTGCAATGGCGGCTAAGATAATTGCCATTAGTCTGCTGCTAGCTACCACGCCGTTCTTTCCGATTAGCGTCGAAATGCGGGTCGAGTATTTGAGAATTAGATAGATAACTGCAACTGCAAGAAATCCGCCGATCAGCACGTTGATCACGTGTTGCGTTCCGGCTAGAACGATTAGGGTTGTCATGGTTCCCGGTCCCACTAGGAGCGGAGTTGCGAGAGGAACAATGGCCACTTGTTTCATGTCCACGGACTTCGTTCTTACCGCTCCGCCAAGCATATCGACGGCTATGACCATCAACAGTATCCCGCCGCCCAACTCGAAGCTTTCAACTGTTACCTGCAAAGCGTTTAGGATCAGTTGACCAAACAATGCGAAGGTGAACACCAACGCCAGAACCACTAGCGTCGCTGTATGGGCGACATTACGTCTACCTCCCTCCCCCAACTTATCTGTAAAAGCTAGGAAGGTCGGCAAGGCACTGAACGGGTTTATGATGGCGAAGAGCTGAACGGCGATATTGATGATCTGCAGAGGATCGAGGGAAGAAATCTCAGTGAGCCCATTGGTCAACAGCCTCGTTGCCACAAGCCCCGCCAACGCCAGTACGAGAACAATAATCGACCACCGAATAATCCTCATGTGTTTCGTTAGCGAAAGTGGTTTCATCATTCCCGTCGTCCCGGTACACCGCTAGTTATTCATCGTCATATTGTATTCGTTTTGTCTCACGAATATGACGGCTCGAAAAAACAACGGTTTACTTGAACCAAGCCTGAAGGCTGATCAGTATAGTTTCGCTCCAATCTGAACTGGTCGATCTGGCTGAATGAGAATGCATTCCCCGTCCTGCCCCGGCACTCCTAACGTCAAAACCTCCGACATTTCATGGCCAATTTGTCTTGGTGGGAAATTTACGACGCAGAGAACCAGCCTATCCGCCAGTTCATCTTTACTATAGTTGGAAACAAGCTGGGCACAAGATTTCCTTATGCCAATCGGGGCGCCAAAATCGATCTTAAGCTTGTACGAAGGGTTTCTCGCTTTGGGAAAATCTTCCACAGCCACGATTTTCCCAATTCGAATATCCAACTTTTCAAAATCAGAGAACGCCGCCATAGGAATCGTTCACTTTCTCGACAGTATTCGCGGCCATATGTCTTTGCTTACTGAGATAGAAGGTCGAATTGCGAATCTGAAACTTACCTTTTGATTCGGGGCCTCCCTTAATTTCCCAAGAACTATCACGTCTCCTGCAATTGTCTCTGATCTAAGCAGAGTCATGGATTTGCTGTTCGCTGTTCGAGTCCGGCAAAGCAATATGAGGCATTGGTTGTTCGTACTTCGATTGAAGCTGAAATGATGTTTGCAATTGATACAGGTCTGAAGGAACGGTTTCCGGGTTTGCATGTGCTCGTTCAGTACGTGGATCAAGTAACTGTTGGTCCGGGCGGCGTTGAACTACAAGCATTCAAGGAAAACCTGTGTGCGGAAGTCAAGCGAAAGTATAGTCTAGAATCTTTGAAAGACGTAGCGATCTTCCGCTCCTATCGAGATTTCTTCTGGTAAGCGACATAAAGATACAGGACTTACACAGTCGAAACGCCACATTTTCCGCTATCTTTTCTTTCATTTCTTCGGGCGAACTAATCCCAATTCGGGATAGATGATATCCCGGCGCCAGCTTTCGCAACCTTTGTTTTTGTTTGGTTCCGCGATAGGCGCAGCCAATCTGGTCAAAGTCTTTTCGGCTTCGTAGAGGAACGGCTTCATTTCTTGAAAGTTTGGTTCTCCAAGTTTCATTTCTATCATGGCGCGTTTTCGCGCTCACTCTTGCCTCAAGCGACGGGAACCCCGCTTCCTGTCACCGCAAGACTCGCAACAGTAAGAAACCTGCATCATTGTTAGAACGCGGTCGGTGATTGCGGCACGATTTCTTATAATTCAGAAGAACCTTTCCTGTTCTAGGCTCCAGTCATTGTGTCTGTCTCATGCTTTATTACCCGTCGTTCGTTATAGTGCAATTTTGAAGTTTTCGGCGTGTATGCCGTTGAAATCGGACATGGCTTCGAGTGAACTTGAACGGTTACTCAGAGACTACGTTGAAGCTAAGTTTGGTTTGACTCTGGATTTCTTCATGGTTGAGGGTAGTATGGCGCCTGACGCGCAGGGTGACATGGGTGTGACAGGGAGTTATCGAAAGAAAGCTGGGGACAAGAATGTCTTCTTCACGGTCACAGTCAACCTTACCTCACGCAAGATACAAAACCTACAGGAGTACTGAAAGGAAGGATTTGAATTGCGAATAGGAAATGAGGCGGATGCAAAGGGCATAGTAAGGAAGTACATTAACGGTACTCGGTCTCGACATGGGAAGATCGCTTCAATCCTGATTGAGGACGAATCCAAGAATCCAGACGAGAAGGGCATATGGACGATAAAAGGGAGCTACGTTACGGAAGAAGGTGGAAAGGAGCAATTCACTGCATCTGTTACGCCCCGTGGCGAAGTATTACTGACGATCATCCCAAGACCACAGGACATCAGCGTAAAACCTCCATCGACATTTACTGAGCGAAGATCCCAACCACCCTCAATGCGAAAGCGAGGCTATGTAACCACACGAGGTTGAACGGTTTTCTAGTTCTGATGGTGAGGGGGAGACAAACTGTTATCGTTGAGTCAGCAAAGACCCTGCCATTGCGATTGCCAGCAACCATGAATTGCCTTGTCCACTTCCTTGGATGTGAATAAAACAGAAACCTAACGATCAGGAAGGACCATCAACCGTAAAAAAATGCATACGACGCTCATAAGATCACCCGAGCATCGTTTCATTTCATACCTGTCTGTAAGCATTCGTTTATCAAGGCGTGGAACGCACGTCGTGCTTCGATTAGAATCATGGCAAGTATCATGATGCAAGAATCGACGGATAGAAGTCATTGTCAGCATGAGTATCCTGACGATAACACGTGGAAATGTGTGAAATGCGGCTACCAAATCCAACCTGACCTCCTCGGAAAGATTGCTGAAACCGGTTCGGGAAGGATGATGTCCACAAATGTGTAAAGTCTCCTAGAGTATGGTTTGTGAGAAGTTCGTTCAGAAATGACCAAGTTGAGACCAAAGCTGTTGAGATTGCCTCATACCCATACTTCACAGCAAAGGTATCCTCACGATGTAACCCGGCAGTGTATTGCGAACCGAGAGACTATTGAATGTCTCTCGCGTATCTCTGTTTATGGCAAGCATCACCATGGTCATTCGCCCACGTAATAGAAAAGAAGGGCGCGTTCAAACTTTCGAAACCACCGATGAGATTGCTCACCGCTGGCAGTTACTCACGCACGAGCAGCAAATCAGCTTAGGTGATCAATCTGAGAACAGCCACGAGGACTTGCCAGTGCTTCTTGAAAGGCTGTTCAGGGAGCGAAAGCTATAGTAGCCCAAGCAAAACGGCATAGGAAACTTGAAACGAGATTGACGTGCCGTCACGATGGCTTTGTAGATAAGTGTAAGGTGGTCAAGACTCCATGGTTGTTTGTTCCAAGACCGCATGCTCGCAAGATCCTCACTCGATTTCGACCTATGGAAGTTGCGCGAGCACCTGATGGGCCCTGTACGGTCGTTTCGATGATCTCCGGTTAGCCCATATTATCGGCTCAGCTATTCGCCTAGTGCTGATTTTCTTGGAGATCCCAGTTACAATCTACACGCAAAACCACCGACTGATTTACGATTTGCTTGGAAAGAGTAGAGGAGATCTAGGCACCCGGAAACAATTGACAGCTGATCTGACTGTGAGGTACGACAACGCTAAAATTAGAACGCCTTTCGGGCTTGCCGAAATGGTTCACATAACGTTGATCGTTGCCGAAGATATCGCCGAAAGAGTTGCGGCGGGGCTCATCGCTGGCTGGTTGTTTCAGAAACTTAGCACGAATGAAGCCCAAGTAACCAAATTGGAAATCGATAATGTCGCAGTAGAACTTGACGAAGACACGATCAAGAATGTCGTGTTGGAAATGATCAAGAAGACAAGCTAGAGAAGCCCCTAGTACCTGCACAGAGCTGGATGAACACTGGACCTACAGTTCGGCGAGGAGATTTGAACCGGGAAGTGGTGAACCGGTCGGAATTCGGAACTACCTAGTTGAATTTCGAGGGTTCGGAAAATTTTAGATAGTTAGTGGCTGGTCCGGAGGCGGAGCAGAGAATTTCAGCCCACTTCAATGGTACATGCACGCTGCGCCACATGCTTTTCTGGCTGTCAGTGGACTTTTTGCCCATCAATGTTGGGATTACTGATGTTATGTTCTAGAGGGCATTTCTGCGGTAGTAGGAACTACGCAGGCTACTTGTTCACACATAATTACCCTTCAGTACAACTACGTCGATGTGTGCAAGGCTATGCAAATAGAAGTCGAGTTCCCAGTTCGGCCAGACAGTTTCATGAACGGTTACCATAACTCCCCTTAGTTCCTAAGTCACACAACTTTGTAAGGGATTCAATGGCTCGGGCGACAAGAAAATAGTCGCGTGAGATTTCCTCACAGGGTCTTCTTGAAGATCCATCGTTCACTGCCTAGTTTGCATTCCTCGGTGAAGCCAATGGAAGCGAAGAGATCGGGGGTCCCATTCCAAAGCAGATTTGATGAATGCCTCTTCCTAGGATCTACCGGGTAAGCTTCAACCACTTCCGCGCCGTAATCTTTCATGTAGTGAAGAGCA
>CAYWMG010000315.1:0-2301 GCA_964459245.1 uncultured Candidatus Bathyarchaeia archaeon | reverse complement strand
AATGGATTAATGGTGAATACTGAGCGTCTTCTTCGCATGGCATTACTACATGATGCTGAGGAAGCTCGGACTGGAGATGTACATCATCCCTTCAAACATCAAGACGAAACTTTCGCACGTGCATTAAACGTGCGTGCATTGAAATGGTTCGAACATCTCATGAGTGGACTTCCAGAAGATCTGGCGCACTCCTACGTTGCCCTTAGAGAAGCTAGCGATGAGATTACAACTGAAGCTAGCATCTTGAAAGCCGCTGATAAGATCGAAGCGCTTCTCTGGGCATATGAAGAATACTTGTTGGGAAACGAACACGTGAGGCGAGAGATGATTGTTGAGGATATACTCTCGAAACTTGATAGAATCAGATTACCTGTTGTCGCGAGGATCGTTTCTGATATTCGGAAAAACTTGAACCTACCAACTAGAAAAGGACAATGAGGCGCTATAGCGAAAACAGTCGTATTTTGTCAGGATCGAGACTGAATATCCAGGCGCGGTAACTGAGGGCGTATTCTCACCCGTTTTGTTGCTGGCTGTCTCTCGGTGAATCTACTGTCCTCAACCACGTACTTGATTGGATTGGGACCATTTCCGAGGAGCGGCATGTTTTGGTGAAATATTTCAGACCTGTTCCAAAATGTGCAAGTCCTAACCATACAGAAGCCGCTCCTATTATTTCAGCATCCACTGAGCGAATGCTATTTTAGATGCTCACTTTGCATCCTTCCACATGCGTTTCCATTACGAACGAGCACCTGACGTCTCAGCATTAGTTTCCGGTATAGTTGACAAATTGGACTTCTCTCACATACCCAAGAATCGTGTCTATTGCTATCGGAGTTATGGTTCAAAGGCGGGGAACGTCATTGCGAGGATACATTCACTGCCTAAGATCTGGCAGCAGGCCCTGAGTGAACCTGCCTACTATGCTGTTGAAGTCTTGTCGGAGCAATACGATCCGTTGCCTGAGGATGAGAAGATGAAGACGCTCATTCACGAGCTCTTACATATCCCGAACAGTTTTGGCGGAGGATTCCGCCATCACAAGGACTGGGTTACCAGGAAAAGGGTCGAGTCGCTGTACGTGCGTCTCAAACAGTGCGAATGAACCTGCACGACTACCCTTCATCTTGACCAGAATCCATATCGATAGAAGAACGAGACAAGCGTAGGCAAGTACATTCACGTATCGGAACACTTCCACCACAGAATCCCACGATGAGCCAAACCACCATCCCAGATAGATCAGGATGAAGTTCCATGGAAGGCACCCTGCGAGCGTATAACCAGCAAACTTCACCTTATTCATGCGGCACGCTCCCGCTGGAAACGAAATCAAAACCCTAGCGGCTGGGACAAGGCGAAACAATGCCACGGCGATCGGACCATACTTACTAAACCAATCATTGACTCTCCAAAGATGTTTAGTATTTACAAATCGAGGTTTGGTTGAATCAAGCAGTCCGCCGAGGCTCAACCCCAAGTAGTAGTCAACGAACGAACCAATCAAGGCCGCAATCGTGCTGTATGCCACCGTCGGCCAAAAACTGAGCGTTCCTTTCGAGACCAAGTAACCAGCGAAGGGTAAGATGATTTCGCTCGGAATTGGAAACGCCGCTGATTCCAATAACATCAACATGAAAACTCCTACGTAACCTGCCTGGGCCGCTATCGTAATCGCTTCTCGAGGCATACTGCTGAAGAGTGGAAAGAGTCCTTTCTGTCCTCCAGACTCTGCAACATCTTCCAAGTACGAGAAGACGATTATGATGATAGGCAGAGCTGCCAGGAGTGTTGCAAGCAACACACGTCTACGTGAAGCCTTCAAGCTGAATCATTCGCGTTAGTGACTTGCACGGTAGAACATTACCCTCCTGCGTTTTATGAAAACTAGTAACGCCAAAGTCAACGTCAAAGCAAGAGGGGCATTCATCTCTGGAATGGGTGTAACTTGGTTCAGCAATAATACTGTGGCTGGACTGCCTGAGGCTGGGCTATCGCCCACAATCAAACCATACCCATTCGATAGCATGAACACTGAGTTGAGACTTGGATTTCCAACTAATGGAGGGGAGGGTATATACGGGTACCAGGCGAACCCATTCCAGTGAATTATCGTCGGCTCTCCACTCGCTGGCTGATTCAGAAGTGAAGAGGTACCTCGCCCAACTGCCCAGGCATCATTAGGGTTCATTGTGCTGGATAAGGGCGGGCCGAAGGAGATTGATGTGAGCGCCGTAAGCGTTGGACTTGTAACTGTGCCCCAGTTGAATCCATCAAAATGGAGGATTACTCCGTTTG
>CAYWMG010000314.1:0-2513 GCA_964459245.1 uncultured Candidatus Bathyarchaeia archaeon | reverse complement strand
CTACTTTTAGCAACGAGTTCAAGGATCCCCGTCTCCACAATCGTAGGTAGCATAAGCAATACTATACGCAGCACTGTCGTTAACATTGTGAACAATCCCGGTTTTTCGTCGCCTTTGCGGATTGGATTCACTTCGAAATTTGATAACCTGGATCCAACCACATCTCCAAATCGAGCCGACTGGACAGCGTTGCATCTACTTACCGAACCATTGCTCTCCATGGACCATCAAGGTAGACTAGAGGCCGGCCTCGCTACACAATGGAAGGTGAGCGATGACGGAACAGTGATAACTATATCAATTCGACGGGATGCTAAATTTAGCGACGGACAAACTATTACAGTCAATGACCTTACTGCAACTCTGAACTGGCTAGTTCGGAATGTCAGGCCCTCATCTACTCTCTACCTCATAATGAAAGAAATTTCAAGAGCGTATGTTCTTGACCAGAATTCGGTGAGAATCATACTGTCCAGACCAGACAAACTCGCGGTTAATCAATTTACGGAGCTCTTTGTATTGCCTGAGGGTAGATTGGTTAGTAATCTTTCCCCGCTAGACTCGGTTAGAAGTCAACTCCTAGTCTCGTCAGGCCCATTTGTCCTTCGAGAATTTACGCAAAGAGATGGTGTGTACATGCAGCTAAACAACCCATACTTCGGCAAGCCGGCAGAGAGCTTAGGTAGCATTCAGGTCTTCGAAGGGCTGACAAGCGAAGTAAGAATTTCTTCCTCACCATTATTATTCGACAGACAACCAGTAAGAAACGCAAGCTATCTATTATGTATCTATGACCAAAATGATCTCGTAACGCAATGTGTTCAGGGAGATAATTTGGGAGATGGTACGTATTCCGCGGTACTGCATATAGATTCACGATTCCATGTTGGGCCATACAAGATTGAAAGCACGGTTTTTGGCACTTTAAGAAATGGTACTTTCATAATTTTCGACAAGAAAACAATGATGATAAGTGCCCCACCTCTAATTCCAATACTTATCTCTGCTGCATTGATTCTTGCCATTGTCATAGCGTTCAGAGGACGAGGACTGATCCGTCACCGACGTAGACGTAAGATTCGAAAAAGGAGTTCAAGAACCAGGAATAGGCGAAGCAGCAAACCAGTTCGTTGAGTACTTCATAAATTGGTTTGAATTGTCAGGAATCAACCATCTCGCTTTAAAGCCTAAGAAACAGTTGACGTAGCATACACTAACCTATTCAACAAACCAACAATCTATGTTACTCACGACGCTGAAGAAGCAATCAATCTCGGAGATGCTTTTCTCATATTGGATAAGGGAAGAATTGTTTCGAGAGCTAGTCCAGATCAACTCAAGAATCTGCTAGTGCACGATTATGGTGTCAATCCCACCGGCTTTGGCTCATAAACACCTTGAATACAGGCCAGATATGCAGGAAGAGAGTCGTTTTGAAGCAATCTCTGAGAGATAGATCGAATTGAAGACGATTTCTAGACTGGGAACTAAACCGTTTAAATTGTCCAGTGCTCCAAGTTGAATTTGGCGAAGGGTGCAGTGACGTCGCTTACTGATTCATATGCTCGTACTGGGCATAAACTGCGAATTTCCGTCACTGACCGATGTAACTTCCGCTGCCAATTCTGCATGCCCAAAACTCCAGTTTGGTTACCGCGCAGCGATATTTTGAGTTACGAAGAAATTCATCGCGTTGCAGTACTGTTCGCAAGATTGGGCATCAACAAGATCAGAATCAGTGGAGGCGAACCATTAATGCGCCGTGATATCGAGAAGCTTGTCGCATTACTCTCCCGAATTCCCGAGATCAATTCAGTCAGTATGACGACCAACGGATTTGGGCTCGCACAGAAAGCGACAGTTCTCAAAGAAGCGGGACTCACTGGCCTAACGATAAGTCTTCACAGTTTGAAGCCTGAGAGATTTAGTCAGATAACTGGCGGAGGACCATTAGACAGCGTCCTAGCTGGAATTAGAGAAGCAAAAACAAACGGCATCAAACCGTTGAAAATTAATGCCGTGATAATCCGAGGATGTAATGAAGATGAAATAGTAGACCTAGCATCTCTCGCGTTCTTCGAAGACGTGACAGTTCGTTTCATTGAGTACATGCCATTTGACGGACAACGAATGTGGGGCATGGAAAAAGTGGTTAGTGGAAAAGAAATCGTTTCGCGCCTTCGAGATCACTATGAGTTAGAAATGGAACGGCGCGAGCGTGGAAGCACGGCGCAGATTTACCGACTTGCTGACGGAAAGGGCAAAATCGGCATAATTACATCAGTCACTGAACCCTTCTGTAGCGATTGCGATAGGATCCGCCTCTCTGCTGATGGCAAGATTGTGCCATGCCTATTCGATAAGACCGGATTTGACCTTAGGCCACTGCTTCGAGGAGTAGCCTCAGACAAGGAGTTGGAAGATTTCATAATCTCTGCGGTTCGCCAGAAAGCAGCCGGCGTCGAAACCCTCCTCAAGACGTATGAGAGATTGGAACACGTGAGACCAATGCA
>CAYWMG010000313.1:0-2448 GCA_964459245.1 uncultured Candidatus Bathyarchaeia archaeon | reverse complement strand
ACCAGATGACAAGACAAGTTCCGGTGGAATATTATCCTCAAATACTACGCTCGTTCCGAAATGTTTCACGTTCGAGATAGTTAATTGTACATCCACGAAGTCGCCTACTTGGAGTTTCAGTTTTTGCATGATTCGTTCAATTCTAATCTCGCCAATGAAATGTCTGGATATCATGAATTCTGCTGTATCGACGAGTAAGAGCATTATGAGCGTCAATGAAGCAGTTACAAGGGTTGGGTTTCCAGATATCCAGCTCAGAAAGGAAAAGATCGCGATAGCTTGAACGCTGACCGCGCCCTTCTCTGTCAGCATCCAGACTACCTAGGGATCGGTATCCCGGCTAGAATTCCTGACAACACCTGAGTTAAGGCCTTGTACTGAAATCGGTCTTCTAAAGGATTGGCATCAGTAAGGAACTTCGTCTTCAACATGATTCGATGGTTTAGAACAGGAAATACCAGACTGGTTATGTCGTCAGGGATCACGTAATCTCGTCCTTCGAGGGCAGCCGAAGCGCGTGCAGCAGCGAGCAGGTGAACTGCAGCTTTGGGGCTACCGCCAAGTGCTATCTCAGAATTCTTATCACGAGTGGATTCAACTATTTTGACCATGTAATCCAAAATGTCTCCGTCAACATGTATCGTCTTTGTTACAAATTCTCTGGCAGTCAAGATCTCTTCGCGTGAGCCAACAATATTGATATCTGGAAGATCCGTTCCCTTGAGGGCACGTTCCAGAATCCGAACTCCTTCATCATGATTGGGATAGTCAACTATGATCCTGAACATGAATCTGTCGAGTTGAGATTCTGGCAGTACATACGTTCCTTCGAGTTCCACTGGGTTTTGCGTCGCGAGCACTATGAATGGTTCTTGAAGTTGTTCCGTATAGCCTTCAATCGTCACCTGTCGTTCTTGCATTGCTTCAAGAAGTGAAGATTGAGTCTTTGGGCTTGCTCGATTAATTTCATCGGCAAGAATTACGTTCGCAAAGATTGGGCCTCTCCTAAGCGTGAAGTCTTGACTCTTGGCATTGAAGATGAAAGTCCCGACTACGTCCCCGGGCAACATGTCAGGGGTAAATTGGATTCGTTTGAAGTCGAGGTTAAGGGATTTCGAGAAGGCCTTGGCCATCAATGTCTTTGCAACGCCGGGTACTCCTTCAAGTAGGATATGTCCGTTGGAGAGGAGGGCGATCATCATGAATTTGAGAATCTCAGGTTTGCCAACGATAACTTTCGAAAATTCAGTCAGTAATTTAGCGTACAGGTTCTGAATATCCTGAATATTCATCATTTCTCCTTACCTCTGGCCACTGATTTCATTGACAACAAATAAGAAAGGCGAATTGATTTGAAGGTTTGAGCGTCGACGTGCTTCATTGCTCGTTGCTTTTCTGTCTCGACAAGAAACATTTTCCCTGCGCCGTTTGCAGTTGTAGTTACATTATCGCGAAGCACGTCAATCATTGATCGGAAGTTTGGGGGATCTGCGGATAGTTCACTTAGTGCTTTACCAGTAACGCTTTCAGCGTTGCCATGCTTCAGGTCGTCGGAGGTTGGTTTGGCAATCCTTAGAGACCTCATCCAAGCGAACAGAAGGATGGTGATCCCTGTTACGACAATCAATAGCAGAGTTCCAAATTGTGTTATGGTATACATGATCTCTTTTCTGCCACTCATCTCGACGATGTGTTGAGAGATCGAAAATCATTCAAAAACGACTGCATCTCAGGTTCAGATATGCTTGCGTTTCCAAATCTAGCGCGCTCGTATACCAGGTATATCTTATGCAAAGTATCCACTGTTAATTTGTTTGTAGAGAGATCTGTAAGTTTCCTTACGATTTCGCGTTCAGTCTGTCCCGTCATGGGAGGGAGCTTCAGACTCGCGTGAAACTCATTTCTTAGCAACCAATACAGTCGAATTATGGTCTGTTTATTATCGGTTCCACGTTGCATTGTTTCATCGGTTAACAAGTCCCGACTACTGTCGGTCTTTGCATTCTTGGCTTTTTTCTCAATCATGTGACTGTTATACGTCGAGTAGGCGAGGGCGGCGAAGATTGCAAGAGAAAGTGATACTGCTATGCCAATGAGTGTTTGTAAGACTTGAAAGATCAATACGAGATCGAAACCTCATACCAAGTCACCTCAACAGCAATGTTTGAGTCCACTGTTAGATCTCCAATCCGGATAGGACGGAGAGGCGTTGCAACGATATAGGATCCATGTTGAAATGCATTGAACTCCAGGATTTGAAGGTCTACGCTTGTGTCCACATAGCCGTTGAGGACTATTCGTGTCTGGTACGGTTCGGCGCTTGTAGCTCCATTATAAAAGAAGATTATAGTCTCACCGGGAGAAATTATGCCATCTTCATTTTGAGCATTGAATTGAATGAAAGCTGGGGTCTCAAGCCTATCATGAAATGCCCAGCGCAGGAATACT
>CAYWMG010000312.1:0-2323 GCA_964459245.1 uncultured Candidatus Bathyarchaeia archaeon | reverse complement strand
CCAAAGATTCCACGGTGTGAAAACCCATTTCACGCAATTTCTCTGCTGTCGCGGGTCCAACGCCCGGAACATCTTCTATGAGTTCGTACTTTCTCTTCTTCTCGACAGACGCCTCTGTTTCAGTTGCGGAGGCTTCTTGAGTGTCCTCTTGCAAGACTTCGTTCGTTGTCACCAAATGCACGCTACCTATTCAACATTGGTTCTTCTGAGCAATCTACCTTTCACAATCTAGGCTCCTCAGAGAATGTCATGCTCTTTCCAGCGTCAATATCTTAGTATCAATGATGGAGATTAGCAATCTCTCTCCCGCTTTGAATGGGAATAGTTTGTCTTCGGCAAGTCCGTTCGGGAGATATATCCAGTATTTTTGGTACGTCTTAACGCCTTTACGTGTCTTCTGCCGACTCACTCTACGGACTAATGTGCCAATTGCTCTTTGGGTCACCGTTGGTTCACCAACGAGTAGTTCTTTGCCAAATAATTAAGTAATGAAGGCTGATGAGGCAGGAGTGATGCTGCTAAGTGTTGTCGGAATGATCGCTGCGGGCGTGTCCAATCGCCAATCCGCATACTGCCATTCGGATTGCTATTGCTCACGGTAACCCCCTCCTTGCGTTGCAGCCTCCGCAGGAAAGGGAAGTGAAATACTCCTAGCGCATGAAGCGTATTTGATGGGCTCTCTCCAAGAGCGACAAGTCTTAATTACTCGCCCTCTTATGGCTACGAAGATTCTCAAGTTTCGTAGGCGTCAAGTTTGGGTGAAGAAGTAGAATTACCGCCACAGTTGCAGGAACAGATCGCGAGACTTCAACAATTGCAACAGACTCTCCAATCAGTCATGAGCCAAAAACAGCAAGTGGAACTGGAATTAAATGAAACTGAAAAGGCTCTTTCTGAGCTTGATAAATCAACTGATGCTACCCCCGTGTACAAGAGTGTTGGGAGCATACTTGTACTATCGAATAGACAGACACTCCTGACTGAGTTGAAGGAGCGAAAAGAATTACTGAATACCCGTGTTACCGTGCTCGGTAAGCAAGAAGAACGGACCAAGGAACGGCTTAAGGAAGCCCAAGAGAAGCTTCAAGAGAAATTAAAAGGGCCTAAGCCAGCCGCTTAACAAAGTACCAACCCCCATTAGTTGAAGCGATGACGCCTAATGGCTATTGAGTTGATTCGTAAACCTACACAGGAAGAAGTAGAACAGATATGCTTGGCAGCTGAGGAAGCTGCAAGGACCGAACTATTCAGTAAAGTTTCATTAAAACGAATGAGCGACCTTGACGTCACCGTTGAAGCCATCGGAGATAAACCACTCATACTCAACGTTGATGTGGGCGTAGAATTACTGTTCGATGATGAAAACCTTCAAACATTCGTTGACAAAGCAACCGATGCAGCTTTCTTGGCTGCAGAATTGAAAGCACGGGAGCTCAATCTTTGCGTGGATTCGCCAGCCTAGTAAGATTGCTGCGAAAGACAGACTCTGTGTTAATCATAGGCCACCAAAATTCAGACCCGGATGCTGTCTGTTCCGCCTACGCCTTTTCAGTACTCATCCACAGGATAAACCGCAAGAGCCACACGACAATCGCCTCTCCAGAGGGGGTCAGCAAAATGTCCAAGCAAATACTCTCCACCGCCGTGCCAGTTGTGATCGATGAGCACCCGGATATCTCAAAGTTTGAATTGATCGTGACCGTTGATACGAATACACTTCAGCAACTAGGCCAATTTCGAGATTCAGTGCAAAACTCTACAAAACCGGTAATCATGATCGACCATCACGCTCCCCACCCAGAAAATGCCAAGATTGCAACGCTTGTTCTATGCAATCAAAACACTACCTCGACCTGCGAAATGATTCTTGAAATGTACACTAAACTACATATGATGCCTGATCGGAAGGTATGCCAAGCTCTCCTTATTGGGATACTGATTGAAACTGGCCATATGTCCATAGCAAATCGAAAAACTTTCGCAGCAGCACATACCCTCGTCAAAGCTGGCGCAAACCCAGAAACTGCACTAGCACTAGCTCGAACAACCATGGATGACTCTGAACGGATAGCTCGAATTAAATCAGCACAGCGACTCAGGCTGGAAAAAATCGATAGATGGCTCATAGCCCTATCAGAAGTGGGATCTTACCATGCCTCAGCTGCACGAGGACTAATCGCGCTTGGTGCACACCTGGCAATTGTAGCCGGGAAGAGAAATGATGACTTAACTATCAGTCTCCGATGCACACGCGAGTTTACGGATGAAACAAAAATCCATTTGGGAACAGATTTGGCAAACATCTTGGGCCAAAGAATGGGCG
>CAYWMG010000311.1:0-3540 GCA_964459245.1 uncultured Candidatus Bathyarchaeia archaeon | reverse complement strand
ACGATAATTCCGAATACCAGCAAAGGTTCTTAAAATGCAGCCTTGTAGCTTGGAAGACTACCCAGGGTCTCTCACCTTTCGTGATGACAATCCAGCAAGTAATTCTCAGGTTTATTTGATTAGAAATGCAGATACCGCTCTTGGTCAACGGTAAGTGTTCAGGCGAGTGGCGTGTCAGAATCTAGCGTGATCGTTAGCGTCATCCTGCCTGCCTACAATAGTAGCGGAACCTTGAGGCTTGCGCTCCAGACAGTTCTGTGGCAGGATTTCAAGAATTTCGAGGTCTGGGTGATTGGTGATGGTTGCACGGATGATAGTGAGAGGGTGGTTGCCTCCTTCAAGGATGATCGGTTTCATTGGGTGAATCTTCCAATCAACTCGGGAGGTCCCAGTCTCCCTCGAAGGGAAGGCCTCAGTCACGCGGCAGGCCGGTATGTCGCGTATATTGGGCAGGATGATCTCTGGTTCCCCTGGCATCTATCGGAACTTGTTAACTGCATCGAAACTAGTAAGAGCGAGTTTGTGTATTCACTTGGCGCAATCATTTCAGCTGATGGAATAATCGGAACATTTTCTCTAGCCCACAAAGCTTGGTCTCGTACTGAATTTATCTCGCCCACCAATTGGTTGCACCAAAAGACGATGGCGAAAGTAGGTGGGTTGTGGTCAAAGAGTAAGCCCCTCGGTGACGATCAAGAGTTTCTTCGTCGAATGCTCGATGCCAAAGTCAAACTTGCCTTTCGGAAACAGCTCAGCGTTCTAAAATTTCCAGCCGCATTGTGGCGAATGTACTCAATCAAGAATGATTTTCCTCAGGAGAAATATGTTGAAGCATTGCGTGATGATGCCGAGGCGCTTCGTACTGATTTACTTCTCGAATTCGCGGCCTTCAAGTCAGTTGCATACCAGCAGAAGAGACCGTTGTATAGAAGATTTGTCAGTCGATGTATTGATGACCTTTTTTGGTCGTATGGTTTGCATCGATGGCCCTTGAACCAGTTCTTGTATCAAAGATATAGGAAACGGGCAGGACTCACTTCCAATCTTCATCAGTCCAGGTAGCTAGATTAGAGAATATGTGGGGAGATGCATGCAGCTCCGCGACTTGCTGACTCTGGGTCCACCGACTTGGTGCCGCTATTGATCAATCCTTGGATCAGGTGATTATAGAGGACGCCCCGATGTCGACTTGCCACGGCTGGATACGTTTGCGCAGTTATAGTCTTAATTCGGTTCAAGCGTTCTTTTTGCCATAGGAAGTCATCGCGCCATTTAGACGAGAGATCCGCGATGGCGTATTGGGGATGATATTTCACTTCGGCCCCTAGGTAATTTATTCCGTCAGCACCGATAACTAGAAGAAAGTGTGCTGCGTGGTAGCCAGAGAAGCTTATTTTCTCATCCACGTATCGGTCAGGAAATGTGTAGATCTTAAACCCATTTGAATATGATTTTTGGGATTCTGTAATTTTCGCTAAGACCTTGTACTGGTTAACACGGTCTGGAGTACCGACGTCCCACCGGACACATAGCGGATGAAAATAAATCCAGTCTGCGGCTGCTAAAGAAACTTCTTGAGCAACCGACGGAATGAGATTCGCATTCTCACTATTTGTGAGCGCGCTTACGCCTACCTGTAGGTTGCTCCCTTCTCTTTCCACTCGTGCCTTTAAGCGTCTGATCTTGTTGAGGGTGGCCTGAAACTCGACCCTTGATTCCTTCGTCCAATCATATATGGAGATACGTGCGGTTGATGCGTATGCGCAGACCGCAGCAGCAACCTCCTCCTTATCCAGAAGACTTCCGTTTGTCACGACGGCAATGTCAACGAATCCGTGTTCCCGAGCCATACGGAGAACCTCTGGAAAATTTGGATCCATGGTAGGTTCTCCTCCTGAAAGAAGTAGACCTCGCGTCTCTCCTTCCAATCGGGTAAACAACTGCTCAATGAACTCTAGTTTGAGAGCATGCTGGTACTTGCTCGTTGCGCTGGGGCAATTAGGGCACCGCTTATTACATTGTGACGTAATGTCCAACTCAATAGTCGCGGGCGCGATCTGTTCGTTCCGCAAATATGCCTCAAGTTTTTTCTTATGAAACGCGATCTTGTACGATGATGCTGGTCCAGGCACCTGTTCTTACCCTCCTCAAACTGAGGATAATGTCCTGTACAACTATGTTTTGGCCAGTATAGCCACACTCACAACTATGACTATCCGTAATTAATTTTCGCATATTTTTTGTTCATGATTGTTTGTGTTTTCTGTCCCTGAACGGGAGAAATCTTAATCGATCATACCGTACAATCATTTTTCAAGGTACTGCATTCAATGAATCAAGAACTGAGCAGACTGCTGGATGGGATCTGCGAGTTTGGGAGAAAGCATGATTCCAGTACAACGGTTCACTCAGAACAGATACTGAACATCACTCCAGATACTGGCCAATTTCTTTCGATTCTAATCCAAGCTCTTAGAGTGAAGAACGTGCTAGAAATTGGCACTTCGAACGGTTATTCCACAATATGGATTGCTGACGCACTCAGATCTACGGGAGGGAGAGTGACAACCCTTGAGGTCTCGAAGAAAAAAGTGGAGATGGCAAGGAAGAACTTCGAGAAGATAGGAGAACTTTCTGAACACATTACCCTTCATGAGACAGACGCCCGTACGTTCCTCAAAGATTGCGAAGATGAATCCTTCGATCTCATATTCTGGGACGCAGACCGTTCGCAGTATGTCTCATATTGGACCGACATTTGTCGAGTCTTAAAAGCGGGGAGTCTTCTCATAATTGACAACGCTCTTTCTCCCCATCCCGAGGATCTTGCTGAGCTCTTCAAGCTAATCCAAGGTTCTGGGACGTTTCTATCCCAGACTCTTAATATCGGAAAGGGAGAGATGGTTGCTCTAAAGCTTAGTACACCTAGAAACTAACACAGACGCAAAACCGTCAGCCGTTTCTCCATTCATTCGTCCTGAAAGCAGTCTGCGCGCGCATTATCATGCCCACACACCTATGAGAAAATTTGTTACGTCAATGATTTGTCATTCTCTTTGAGTTAAGCCTGACACATTAGATCTGAATAATATGATACATACTGCGCAGTCTTATTATCCGCTTAACCTACAGAGCATTTATGGCGAAAGTCAGGATTAGAGGTTTCGATCTACATTACGAGATGCGGGGGCAAGGTTATCCGGTGGTGCTTATCCACCATCTCGCAGGAAACCTGTCAAGTTGGCGCTTCCAGATACCTGAACTCTCAAAACACTTCAAGGTAGTTGCGTACGAATTGAGAGGGCATGGAGATTCTGAAAGCGTCGAAACAGGCTACTCCATAAAAGACCAGACGGAAGATTTGGTTGCATTGCTGAAGCAACTCAATCTTCAGCAGACCCATGTCGTCGGTCATTCAATAGGAGGAAGTATCGCCCTCAACTTCGCCATCCAACATCCTCAACTGCTGGGCAGAGTGGTAGCCGTTGCTCCACCCTTGGAACCAGCTTCTAAGGAAGGACTTGCAGAAAACAAACGTCT
>CAYWMG010000310.1:0-3476 GCA_964459245.1 uncultured Candidatus Bathyarchaeia archaeon | reverse complement strand
TGACCGTAACTCAATTTGTATACCTGTTGACGGCACAAACTCAACCGCATATAAGCATGGCGTACAATTACAATCATGAGTAACGAATAGGGAACAATTAGGGCCTATCAGGTTGATGGGCCGCTCGTTACTTTGGGTTTCATTCTCTGTTTTTAGCCATTGCTTTGCGCTCGCCGGGCAAGAGAAACGCGTAGATCATGTCTGCCACAGGGGTGGGCACTTTCAGTTCATGTCCTTTGTGCGTAATGATGCCGATAATTGACTCCATCTCAGAAGGCCGCCCTAACTCCACATCACGCTGCATTGCAGACTTTACAGCTGGTGCCGCGTTGTCAATGAATGTGAGAGTCTTGTTGACCACATCTGTATCGAATGCTATTCCGAGGGCTCGTCCTACTGCTTCAACTTCATGCATCAGTGCATTCAATAGAGCGCGTGTTTCAGGAATTGAGCGGTAACCCCCAACCTCCACGCGAGTAAGGGCTCCAACTCCGCTAATGGAAGCAAAGAAAACAAACTTGGTCCATATTACTTTCAGTATGTTATCTGAGAGTTCTACCGTAGCTTTTGTACTCTTGAACGCTTCAAAGATGGCTTGAGCTCGCGGCGTAATTCTTCCGTCCAATTCTCCGATTACAACGCGGCAGTATTGTGACACTTGCCTGATTAGGCCTGGGGATTCGATGGAAGCAGCAACCCAAATTGCTCCGCCCAAGACGTGTTCCATTCCGACAATTTTGCCAATCCGGTCAGCGGCGTCTACACCGTTTTGTAGGCTGATTACTATCGTATTTGGTCCAATGATTGGTTTGATTGATTGAGCCGCCTCGTCGGTGTCGGTAGTTTTTACGCATATCAGCACGAGATCAACATGGCCGATCTTTGCTAGTGTATCTGTTGCCGTGGCTGGTTTGATGATGAAGTCGCCAAGGACCCCTTTCACTTGCAACCCGGTTGTACGAATGGCTTGTAAGTGAGCGCCGCGCGCGATAAACGTAACCTCATGACCTGCACGAGCCAGTAATCCTCCAAAATAACCACCTACGCCTCCGCTTCCCATGATCACGATTTTCATCGATTTATCCCTAACAGGTTTCCGCTTGAATAGCGGGCAGAGTATCCTCGTGGCATACTTATCAATTTAGGTAAGTGCCAAGGCGTAAAGTTTAGTGCAGCGCGAAACGCTAGTTTACTCCAGTGGATGGTAGCAGGCTGCTAAGTGTCCCTTCCTGAGTTCTATTAATTCAGGTTCCTCTCCGAGGCAATCCTGCTGTTTGAGTGGACATCTTTGTGCGAACCGACAGCCTGCAGGGATGTCAATAGGGCTGGGGACTTCTCCCGTGAGCACCATTCTTTCTCTGCTGCGAGATTTCCGCGGGTTGGCTATTGGTGTTGCTGACAATAGTGCTTTGGTGTAGGGGTGTAGAGGATGGTTGAATATTTCATCGACGGAAGCTAATTCCACGATTCTGCCCAGATACATTACTGCAGCTCTTGAACAGAACGATCTCACCACTCCTAGGTCATGTGTGATGAAAACGTAGGTGAGTTGGTATTCGCTTTGCAATTTCTTCAGTAAGTTTAGAATCTGGCCTCTTATGGATACGTCTAGGGCTGATACTGGTTCATCAGCGAATATTAGCTTCGGGTGTGATCCAATCGCTCTTGCGACGGCAACTCTCTGTCGTTGCCCTCCACTAAGTTCATGCGGATGCCTCTCAAAGAAATTCTCTGGGGGAGTAAGTCCTACTGTTCGAAGTAATTCTAGCGTATTCTCTCTTGCTTTTTCTCTGGTAATTCCTTGTTGGATAAACTGCCTTGTCAGTATCTCTCCTAAAGTCCTTCTTGGGTTCAGCGATGCATAAGGATCTTGAAAGATAAGTTTCATCTCGCGACGGAAGCCTTTCAGGTTTTCCTTCTCTATCTCGAAAATGTTAGCTCCTCTGAAAAAAGCAGATCCTGACGTTGGCTCAATAAGTCGTAGCAACAATCTCGCTGTCGTTGTTTTTCCACAACCACTCTCACCAACGAGAGCGAGGATTTCCCCCTCCTCAACTTGGAAGCTAATCCCGTCAACTGCATGCACTGCTTTACCCGTTTCTGCTGCAAAGATTCCTGTTCTAACTGGGTAGTGTTTCTTTAAGTCAATAACATCAAGGAGGGGAGGCGTATTTGTGACCCTCTTTCAATGCTTATGGAGGAAGCACGAGACTGAGTGCCCCTTTTCAATTTCAATTAGAGTAGGGTCTTCGATGCGGCATCTCTCCATGGCGGAGCTGCATCTCTCTCTAAATCTGCAGCCTGATGGTAAATCGATCAGATTAGGCACCGCGCCCTCTATCGTTGAGATGGTCTTCTTGAATTCTTCAATGCCCAAAACACAGTTTAGTAATCCCACCGTATAGGGGTGCAGAGGATTCTCAAATATTTGCCAAACAGTGCCGCTCTCAACAATTTTTCCAGCGTACATTACGTAGACCCGATCACACATGTCTGCGACGATCCTCAAGTCATGAGTGATTAAGAGGAGAGACATGTTCATTTTTTGTTTGAGATCATTTATCAACTGCAAAATCTGTGCTTGAACAGTTACATCAAGAGCGGTTGTTGGTTCATCGGCAATCAAGAGAGAGGGATTGCAGGCAACTGCCATCGCAATCAATACTCGTTGCCTCATCCCCCCACTCAATTGATGGGGGTAGTAGTTCATAATCTTCTTAGGTTCAGGTATTCCTGTCAGCTTCAATAACTCCACTCCCCTCTCAGTTGCTTCCTCCTTGGTGGAATGTTGATGAAGGATGATGGCCTCAGTTATTTGCTGCCCTGTACTGAAGACTGGATTCAGGTAGGTCATCGGATCTTGGAAGACCATTGAAATATCCTTGCCACGGATCTTCGACATTTCTTCGTTAGTAAGGTCCACGATGGATGTGTCTCTGAACTTTATGCTGCCGCTCGTGATTCTTCCAGGAATCGAGATCACTCTCATTATTGAGAAGGCTGTGATGCTCTTTCCGCAACCTGACTCACCAACCAACGCCACAGCTTCTCGCTCTGCTATACTCAAGCTAATCCCATCAACCGCTTTAAGCACACCCGCTTTCAGGAAAAAATATGTGCGCAGGTCGTTAATCTGTAAGAGTGGCGTCTTCTGATCCAATGATCATCTCTCTTTCAGACGGGGATTGAGCGCGTCATTGAGGCCGTCACCAATCAAGTTGAAGGCAATTGACGTTATAGTTATTGCAAGGCCAGGGAAGAAGACCAGCCACCATGAACTGTAAATGTAATTCTGTGCATACCTCAGCATAACTCCCCAACTAGCCACGTTCGGGTCACCGAGCCCCAGGAAGCTCAATCCAGCTTCGAGCAATATAGCACTTGAAATTTGAAGGGTACTGGCAACTATGATGGTAGGTGTAACATTAGGCAAGATCTCTCGAAACATTATCTGCCGTACGCCTTCCCCATCAGCT
>CAYWMG010000309.1:0-7816 GCA_964459245.1 uncultured Candidatus Bathyarchaeia archaeon | reverse complement strand
TTTCGAAATTTATCAGATAGAGCTTATTGAGCGCCTACGTTTAGTCGTGAACAGGGCTTTCTCTTCGTTGAAGAACGTGAATTAACCTAGTAAATATTGCATTCTTTTCGTTTCGTGAAATAGAACAGTTACCATCGATATCACTCTGAATTGATTGGTGAAAACCTAAGTTGTGCTTGTATATACAACGCAAACTAGTTTGAAGGAATTCGATTGCGAACGACATCTGCCAAGGCAGCGATAAAAGCGGGACTGGCATTGAGCGACTCAGTGCGTTGAAGATTGATTCCATGAGCTCTTGCGAATGTTTGTGCTTCGACATCAAGATCGTAAAGAATCTCGAGGTGATCAGAGACAAAACCTATCGGGACCACCAGCACGTTACCAGATTTATTGGTACTCCTCAATGCTTCCAGAATATCTGGACCGAGCCATTTTTCATGGGTATGACCGGCGCTTTGGTATGCGAACGACCATTGTTCAATCTTACTCAGTTTCGCAACCGCCTCGCAAGACGCGAGTAGTTGTAAGGGGTATGGGTCTCCCTCCGTGATTATTCGTTCGGGTAAGCTATGTGCAGTAAAAAGCACTTGCTTATCGATTGGAAAATTTTTTAACGCTTTCAAAATTTTCTCGCTTACGGCCTGATGGTAGAGGGGATTATTGTACCAGCTGTCAATGAAGTCGATTTCAGTTTGAGAATTGGCTAGGCTGCTCTGGAGGATGTTCTTGTACTCGCCGATGCTCATGCTGGAGTAATGGGGGGCTAAGACCAAACTTATGAGTCTGCGGATTCCTGATTTTAAAAAGTTTTGAGCTGTCTCTGCGATGTAGGGATGCCAGTGTTTCATTCCAAAATGAACACGCACATTGATTCCTTCCGAGTTGAGAGTTGATTCTAGTTTTGATGCTTGTGCGGCAGTTATTTCTTGTAATGGCGAATGGCCACCAATCTCTCGATATCGTCTTTTCAGGTCTTCGATCTCAGCAATGGTAGGTTTACGTCCTCTTTTGATATTAGTTAGATACGGTTCAATATCATTTTGATTTGATGGTGTTCCGTAAGCCATTAGGAGGATTGCAGTATGCTTTCTGGTTGATGTCATTTCTGTTTCATGAGTTCTCTTTTGTATATTCATGTACAAACTTTACGAGTTCTGTGACGTTTTCACGCGGCGTATTCGGAAGCAGTCCGTGTCCTAGGTTGAAGATATGTCCTGGTCTTCCGTCAATTCGCTTGAGAATGTCAGCGGCGTGAGCCTTGATCAATCTCGTATCCGCCAAGAGGACAGCGGGATCAAGGTTTCCTTGAATAGCCACATCAAAACCTAACTTGCTCCAAGCAACATCAATTGCGATCCGCCAATCTACTCCGATTACGTTTCCTCCTGCCGACTTCATTTCATCAAGTAAGTTTGCAGATCCGGTACCAAAGTGAATGCAAGGTATGTTTGTTTCTCTAAGCTGGTCAAATATACTTTGAGAGTATTGCAATACGTATCTGTGGTAATCTTGAGGGCTTAGACATCCAACCCAACTGTCGAATATTTGAACGGCATCTACGCCTGCTTTGATTTGAGCTCTCAGGTACGATGTCATGGAAGTGGAAAGTTTTTCCATCAAGAAATGCCAAGTCTTTGAATCTGTATACATTATCCTCTTTGTTTTAGTGAATTCCCTAGTTGCGTGCCCTTCAATTAGATATGTTGCGAGAGTGAACGGTGCACCACAAAAACCGATAAGAGGTGCGCGTGAATCAAGCCTTTTTTTCGTTGTCAAGATTGCATCAAGAACGTACGAAACATCAGAGCTTGGATCTAGCGTGGTCAATGAATTTGCATTTTGAAAATTCTCTATCGGACTCTTAATGATTGGACCTACTCCCTCTTTAATCTTGAACTTTACTCCCATGCCTTCTAGAGGAAGCATTATGTCAGCGAAGAGTATGGCAGCGTCTACGTCTAAAATTTCAACCGGTTGCGTAGAGACTTCAGCACATAGTTCCGGGTCTTTACAGATTTCTAGAAGGTCATGTCTTGATCTAATCTTCCGATATTCTGGAAGGAAACGCCCTGCTTGACGCATGAACCAAACTGGAGTGGTATCAGTTTTTTCTCTACGGCAAGCTTTGATGAATCGGTCAGTCAATCAAGTCGCTCCTAGGGGTTTGAAATCACAGGCCAGCACTAAAGTCAGAGTAAATCTAGAATTTCTCTGATCTTCATAGCTAGACACGTGAATATTGGAATCTCAAGCTCCGTGTATCGACTAGCTTCGCTACTTCTTAACTCCATTACTAACTCTGAAAAATTTGTGGGATCATTAGTCTCGAATGCTAGGACGAACTCTTGGTCGTCCAAGCCGAAAGAATAGCCGGTGTGGATCCTCACTGAAGGATACTTGTGTCCAATCTTGAAATGCTGGGTCATCATTGCAGTTCTTTCTTGATGAGGAAGAAAGTACCATTCACGTTTCTTAATGAAAGGGTAAACAAAGAGGTATTTCGAGTTTCCGGGCGCCTGAAAGGATAAGCCATCTTGCGTTTCATGTTGATGATTTCCCAAGTATTCGGACTGTCGAGTAATCGCAAGGTATGAGTAAGGTATGGTCAGATACATTCCCAGCTGTGATTTGAGAATATTTGACGTAAATGATTGAAGTTCCTCTAGATGTCTGTTGATGTTCCAGACGAGAAAGTCAGCGTCGCCACGAATGCCTATAAGTGAATATGTTCTCACTAGATTGTCTTTTTCGAAATTCTCTACTAGATGGGCAAACTGTTCTTTGGTAGCTTTCTTTTTACTTTCCTCCAGGCGTTTCCATTCCTGGTCGAGTTTGAAGAAAGTGTATTTCAAAAATTCACGCTCCGATGCCGGAATCCGTTTTGGCTCAGACGTAAGATAGTTTTTCATTTGGTAGGCGCCTGTAACTGTCGAGCGACGTCCTTTGCGAAGTATGTGATTATGATGTCTGCGCCTGCACGCTTTATTGAGGTTAAAACTTCCATTGTCACCCTCTTTTCGTCTATCCATCCATGTTTTCCAGCGGCTTTTATCATGGCATATTCGCCACTCACATTGTAGGCTGCTAGTGGAGTGTTGAATTGGTTTCGTGCTTGATTTATGATATCAAGATAACTTAGAGCAGGCTTGACCATTACTATGTCTGCACCTTCTTGTATGTCTAGAGCAATTTCACGAAGTGCTTCCCTCTTGTTTGGAGGATCCATCTGATATGCGCGTCTGTCCCCAAAGCGTGGAGTTGATTCTACTGCTTCTCTAAATGGTCCATAAAATGCTGAGGCGAACTTAGCTGAATAAGCCATGATAGCTGTGTCGTTGAGGTTGCTCTCGTCTAGCTGATTTCGAATAGCTTTGACTTGGCCATCCATCATCGCGCTGGGTGCGACAATGTCAGCACCTGCCCTTGCTTGGGAAACGGCAACCTTGCCTAGTAAGTTCAATGTTTCATCGTTGTCGATACTGCCGTTCTTTACTATTCCGCAGTGACCATGATCTGTGTACTCACAAAGGCAGACGTCAGATATGACGGCGAGTTGAGGCGCTGTCGTTTTTATAGTTTGAATTGCCTGTTGGACTATCCCGCTCGGAGCGTAGGCTTCCGTACCAGTCGCGTCCTTCCTTTCAGGTAATCCGAAAACGAGGATGGCTGGTATCTTTAGCGACGAGATTTCAAGGGCCTCTTTATGTACCTCCGACAAGGGGAGTCTGTTGATGCCGGGCATTGATTGTATTGGTTCTTGAGATTTGATCCGGGCATCCACAAATATGGGGTATACTAGATCCGAACTTGAGATGCTAGTTTCCTTTGCGAGTGTGCGAAGAGCTTGTGAACGTCGTAATCGACGTGGTCTCTGAGTTAGCTTGAACTTCTTTGATGTTTCATAGATTTCTGATATCATCTACAATAGCCTCCACCAATGCGTCGATCGTGTGAGGATTAGCGACCACATTTACGTCTATTCCCGCTTGTTTAGCTGCTTCAAACGTAACAGGACCGATGCAGGCCACTCTGACATTGTTCAAATATTTTCCCACATCAACGTCACCGAAAGCTTGAACAAAGTTGCACAACGTCGAAGGACTTGTGAACGTAACTATATCTACTCGACCTGCTCTGAAGGCCATTCTCAATTTCTCAGAGTTCAATTCATCTGGGGAGGCGGTCCTGTAAGCGGTTACTTCGACCACGGTCGCCCCTCTATCACGTAATAGTAGCGGTAATTTCTTGGACGCGATGTCGGCTCGAGGCAGAAGTATTTTCTTTCCTTGCAAGTCACCTAGGCCGCGTACAATTCGTTCAGAGAGAAATTCATCAGGAACGTAGTCAGGACTTCTTCCAAAATGCTCTAGGGTGGCCGATGTTGCCGAACCGATTGCCGCTACTCTTACGGAATCTAGAACAGCCAGATCAGCTTTCAGAATAGCCATCCGGGATATGAACCATTCAACTCCGTGGACACTAGTGAATATTATCCAATCATAGTTTCCTAGATTCCTAATCGCATGATCTATTGGATCAGTGCTTGACGGGGGCTTAATCTCGATCGTTGGAATTTCTAATGTCGTTGCCCCTAAATCCTGAAGCTTCTTTGAGAGAATTGCAGCTTGCCTTGCAGCTCGTGTTACTACTATTCGCTTGCCTAAGAGAGGTTTCGTTGTAGTTTGCATCAGGATGCCTCCAGAACCGCTTGCGCGCCTTTATCAAGAAGTGACTCTGCGAGTTCTTCTCCAATATTGCCAGAGTTTGCATTATCAGAAGTAATACGTCCTCGTACAAGCATTCTCCCGCTGGGAGACGCAACCATCCCTTCGACCGTTAATCGTGATGAATCAGATCTCGCGTAAGCCGCTATCGGCGTTCTGCAATTTGCTCCTAACTTCTTGGCAAACGCTCTCTCCGCCTCGATCTCTCTTCTTGTGAATGGGTGATCAATTTTGATGACCAACTCCTTAATCTCTTGGTCGTTCTCTCTACTCTGAACAGCTAGTGCCCCTTGCCCCACTGCAGGAATAATCAGACTAGTCCGAACAATCTCAGTAGCATAGCGGCTTAGATTAAGACGTTCGAGGCCAGCTGCGGCTAGAATTATAGCGTCAGCATCACCGCTAGAGAGTTTTCTAAGCCGCGTATCTACATTGCCACGCATATCCACGATCTGCAGATCTCCGCGAGCAGCCAAGAGTTGTGCCCTCCTTCTCGGACTGCTCGTTCCAACTCTAGCCCCCGGCTGCAGTTGAGATAATTTTCTATTTTCGCGCGATACGAGGACGTCGTGTGGATTATTTCTTTTTGGAACAGCAGCTATTGTTATTCCATCCGATGTGTTTGTGGTGAGATCCTTCATGCTATGAACTGCAATATCGATCCTGCCCTCGATCAACGCTTCCTCGATTTCTTGAGTAAAGAGACTTTTAACATCAACTCCTGTTCCAAGTTCATGCATTGTGTCGCCTTTAGTTCGAATACGAACAATCTCACACTTCACATCAGGAACTACACGTTTCAAGTCTTCAATGACCTCAGTAGTCTGCACGATGGCGAGTCGACTTCCTCTTGTGCCGATACGGATAATGTTCTTCATTACCCACCATCCTAGCTTATTGCAAATAATTCTCGCACTAGTTCATCGAAGGTTTCACCATCACCGTTACTGGCATGTTCCTTCAGTCGCGTCATCGGCGAATACAATAGCTTGTTTATTATACGCCTAGTAAGAAGGTCAACAATCTCTTTCTGACGATTCGAAATTTTATCCATCCGATTAAGTGCGCGAGAGAGTTCACTTACACGTATTTCTTCAGCTATCCTCCGCAAATCTTTCAAGGTATCAATCGCTTGATAGCTCCTGAGTCGAGCATAGAATTTTTCAATTTCCGCTCTTATCGCCTCGTTAGCACTTGAAACACTTTCATCACTAGACCTGGCCTCAACGTATGGTGCAAGATCATCTATATTGTAGAGTTGAACTCCAAGAATCTTATTCACTTGAGGGTCAATGTTACGCGGAACAGATCCATCTATGAGGATGAGTTCTCGATTTCTCCGTTTCATCATGATAGGTTCGAGATCTTTCGCATGGATAACGTGCTCGTTTGATGAAGTGAAGGCCAAGACGGCATCGACTCTTTCTAGAGCTGAATATAATTGTTCAAAAGGCCATACTTTTCCACCCAGGCGTTTCGCCAATATTTCGGCTCGTTGGGTGGTACGGTTAGTGACAAGGATCTCACATTCTGTCATTGAAGCTAAATTGTCGGCGGCCAGCGTCATCATTTTCCCAGCTCCAATGATGATGATAGAACGTGCGTTTGGTAACCGAGAGTTCAGGAGTGAGACTGCTGCGGAGCTTACGGAAGCCCTGTCCAGTCCTAATCCGCTCTCTTTCCGAACTCTACTTGCTGCACGGTATGCAGATTGAAATAATTCGTTCAGGAAGCGTCCCATGCTACCAACTTCGTTGGCCATCCTTGCGGCATTTCGCACTTGGATCTGGATTTGTTGCTCGCCTACTACGAGGGAGTCAAGGCCGGAAGCTACTGCGAAGAGGTGGCCTACGGCTTCTTCACTAAATAGAATGTACACATGTTTAGTCAGCTCATCATAAGGAGCACCGCTCCATTTACACATAATCTCTGTGAGGTATTTGGAGGTGTTCTGGGATCCATCTGTTACTACGTATATTTCGGTTCTATTGCACGTTGAGAGGATTACGGCTTCGTCTATTCCGCTCCCGTTTCTTGTCAGAATACTTAACCAATCTTTAATCTCGTTTACTCCGAAGTTTAGTTTCTCTCTCATTTGGATGGGCGCAAACTTGTGATTTGTGCCAACCATTAATAGATGAGAAACGTTTGCCATCGTGATCAGCTTCTAATTGCCGCCCTCAGCCTTCATCGCTTTGAAAAAGAAATTTGACAGGTATGATGCTGCCTCAGCGGCCCTATAATTGCGTTGGAAATGAATTCTTTGGAAGATAAAACGGTTCATCATACCAAGCAGACATTCTGAAGCCATTCGCGGGTTCGTCGCACGAAACTTTTTAGTTCTAATTCCTTCACGAATAATTTCAATCAGCATCTTATCGACACGTGCCAGTTCTCTGAGTAGGGTCTTTGCACCGACCGGGTCAAGTCGTGTTGAACGTCTTAGATACAGCCCTGTATTGATCAGTTGGTTGGGGAAGGAAGAAAGGTACGTGTGAGCAAACGCGCGGATCTGTAATTCCGGGTCTTTTGCTTTCTTACAGACAGTGATTAGAAGATTTGTAAACTCCTCCATGGTTATTGTATCCCTAACGACTGCCTCGAACAGAACCTCCTTGTTCTTGTAGTAGTAATAGACAGTTGGTGCCGTTACACGTGCTTCACGGCAAATGTCGCGCATTGAAACGTTTGAGAAACCTTTCCGAGTGAATAGGGTCTTTGCCACATCAAGAATTTGTTGTTGAGAAGAGGTCTGCGTGATATTTCATCTCCTGCTGCTGGCGAAGCTATTTAACGTTCGTTATATTAGCCTTAAACCACGTTTTCATCGGTGATAAAAAAGGCACTGATCTTGCCATGTTAGCTTGCGTTTGCACGATCATTGAGGGATCATGTGGACATATTGGATCTTCCTCAAAGGGATCGTTCAGTTCTGCATACGCTCGGGATCTTGAGCCGCCGCACACCGATTTGAATTCGCATATTCCACATCGGCCTTTCAAGTTAGAAAGTTCTTTCAAGGCGGAGAAAGTGGGATTCGTACGATATATCGTACGAAGGTTTTGGTCTGGAACATTACCACAATTTAT
>CAYWMG010000308.1:0-1770 GCA_964459245.1 uncultured Candidatus Bathyarchaeia archaeon | reverse complement strand
ATGATGCAATCATCAGCAGGTCGTTGGATGGAACTATCACGAGTTGTAACAAGGCTTTCGAGAAGCTCTACGGATACGCTGCTGAGGAATTGATTGGTACCTCCTTCATCTTTTCAGCTCCGCCCGGTTATATCAATGAGGCTAAACGGATACGCGAAAGAGTCAGCATGGGAGAATTAACTGAACATTACGAAACTAAACGCGTAAGAAAAGATGGCAAGATCATAGATATCTCCCTCACGGTGTCCCCAATTAAGGATGCAACGGGCATAATAGTCGGAATATCAGGAATCGTCCGAGACATAACCGAACGCAAGAGAGCTGAGGAAACTGCTTCCCGTTTGGCTGCAATAGTTGAATCTTCGAATGATGCGATCATCGGCAGGACGCTGGATATGGTCGTAACAAGTTGGAACAAGGCTGCTGAGAGAATTTATGGTTACACTGCCGAGGAAATGATCGGTAAAACTCGCTTTATTCCCGCCCCACCTGGCTATGACGACTCGAAGCAAACGCGAGAAAAAGTCCAGAGAGGAGAACGAATCGAACCCTACGAAACTAAACGCATAAGAAAAGACGGCGAGATCATAGATGTGTCGTTGACATTTTCCCCCATTGAGACCCGCGGTGGAATAGTTGGAACTTCACAGACCGCACGAGACATCACCGAAAGCAAGCGATTGGAAGAGGAACTCAAACGGCACTCTGACCATTTGGAAGAACTGGTTCATGAACGGACTATGATGCTGAGCAAGAGTGAAATGGCGGCAAATCGTCTTGCTGAACAGCTCACTGCGCTCGATGCAACCGTGTTAGGCATTACTGAAACCACTGATCTGCCAGGCCTGCTCCGTTCTATTGTTGAGCGGGCCATTGACCTCTTGAAAGTAGATGCAGGGGAATTGTATCTTTCCGCACCAGAGCGGCAAGAAGTTCGTTGCGTTATATCCTACAAGACGCAGATAGATGTGACTGGCACAGTTTCCAAGTATGGCGAAGGCGCAGCAGGCACTGTAGCTAAAACCGGTCAACCGTTGATTATAAATGATTATCGCACCTGGCCTAACCGTTTGGCTCTTTACGAACATCTCAAGCAATTTCGTGCTGTTCTCAGCGTGCCTCTCATATGGCAGGGAAAAGTGACGGGAGTCATCAACGTGGGTTCTCGTAAAGAGTCACGTCTCTTCAATCAGGATGATCTAACCTTGCTTACTCGTTTCGCGAACCACGCTGCTATCGCTGTCCAACGTAAACAGATGGAGGACCATCTTCGCGAGGTTGAGCGGTTAGCCGCGATCGGTGAGACAGCAGCAATGGTAGGACACGACTTGCGCAACCCGTTACAAGCAATCGCCGGAGCCCTCCATCTCTTGAAACAAGAGCCACTGACACCGAATGAGAGGAATGAGATGCTACAAGTTATCGAGAAGAGCCTTCAATATTCAGACATTATCATAAGAGACCTCTCAGACTACTCAGCGGAAATCCGATTGAATCTAGGAGAGGCAACACCTAGGTCGATTACAAGAGACGCAATAGGCGCGGTCAAAGTTCCACAGAATGTTCTAGTGCAAGATTTATCAGAAGATCAACCGATACTCAGAGTTGACCCAGAAAGGATGGGGAGGGTCTTCATCAACCTTATCCAGAACGCGATCGATGCCATGCCAGAAGGCGGCACTCTCATTATAAGCAGCAAGAAATCCGAAGGTAACGTGGAAATCACCCTTACCGATACTGGGTCGGGTATCCAAGAGAATGTGATGAAGA
>CAYWMG010000307.1:0-3852 GCA_964459245.1 uncultured Candidatus Bathyarchaeia archaeon | reverse complement strand
AGATTAGCACGTAGTTTCTGTGCTGAAATATCCGAGTTATTCGGAAGTCGTGCGTAAACTGTTTTACCTTTCACGTTTGATTTATCAACGCCAGCGTTTAGGCAGATGAAACCATCTTTACGTCTCACAATTAGCGCTCTTCTCTCAGCTCGGAGAATACGGGCCGAGTCTTGAAGTATTAGTGTAATCAGTTGAGGAGATTTGTTCGTTGTCTTCGCAAAATCCTTAGATCTAGCACTGGGTTTGATGGTTGAAATGTCAACGAGTTGTCCTTCGGCTTTAGAGATAATTTTCTGTGATATCACAATAATATCATTGTTTTGAAGTTCTGACTTCTCTGTTCTTGTGGCGTCATAGATTATTCTCGATAAATCATCGCCGGATTGAATGAGTCCGATGCTATCCAGACCGATTATTGAAATTGTCTGCGCCATCTTTCAAACCCTAAATGGTTCTTCGCATCATTGAATTTCAGGTACGACAGTTATCCTTCTTACTTAAATCAATGTGCAATGATCTGCTGGCACGAAATTCAGAAGATTGTAAGGAATTTTCATGATCACACTGGTTGGTGCAACTGCTTTCGAGACGACGGCGATTTGGAGTGTTCTAGCAATTGCTCTCGTAGGCCTATTCTACGCACTATTCCTCCGTAGGCAGGTCCTGCGCAAGGAAATTGGGACCCCCGAGATGCAGGAAGTTTGGCATGGAATCAGAGTTGGCGCGGATGAATACTTGAATCGGCAACTGAAAACAATTTTGCCACTGATAGTTGTTCTGACTGTCGTGCTGTTCTTCTCTGTTTATGTTGTCCCACCTAGTGAGGAGGCATTACAAAGATTTGCCGGGAACAGTCCGGACCAAATAAGAGTGATTATTGGCGTCGGACGCGCCATCGCCTTCGTGATGGGTGCACTATTCTCGCTGATGGTGGGTCGTTTTGGTATGCGCATGGCAATACAAGGTAGCGTAAGGGTTGCGGCTGCATCACGTAAGAGTTTTGCTGAGTCGCTAATGATCGCCTATCGAGCTGGCACTATCACTGGAATGCTTACTGATGGGTTAGGCCTCTTGGGAGGAACTGCCATCTTCATAATCTTCGGCCTGGCCGCCCCGGACGCGCTATTAGGATTCGGGTTTGGTGGAACTTTGCTTGCTCTCTTCATGCGAGTTGGGGGAGGGATCTTTACAAAAGCAGCAGATGTTGGCGCGGACTTGGTTGGAAAAGTTGAGGCAGGAATTCCCGAGGATGATCCACGTAACGCAGCCGTCGTTGCAGATTTGGTAGGAGATAATGTTGGTGACTGTGCCGGAATGGCAGCAGATATTTTTGAATCCTACGAAGTAACAATCGTCTCGGCTCTAATTCTGGGTTTGGCGCTCTATGCATTAACAAACGAGTTGAAGTGGATCATATTTCCATTGTTGGTTCGTGGAATTGGAGTTTTCTCTTCAATTATTGGAACTTACTTGGTGAAAGGACGCAAAGATGAGACTCGCGGAAATGCAATGTTCTACATTAACCGCGGCTTCTATACTTCAGCAGCCATATCGATTTTCGCATTCCTAATCTTGGCTATGTTCTACATGCATGAGTTTCGAGCCTTCCTCTCTGTAGGAGCTGGAATAGCGCTCGCCATTATAATCGATGAGTTAACCAAGATCTCAACGGATACTCATCATAAAGCAGTCAAGGATATTGCAGCCGCTTCAAAAACTGGACCCGCTACAGTGGTTCTCCGTGGAATTGCAGTGGGGCTGGAAGCCTCAACATGGCAAATACTCGTGATAGCCGGCACCATCCTAGCAGCCGTGCTAATCTACTGGGGTCAACCGACCGCTTATGTTCTGTACGGAGTGGCGATGACTGGCATCGGAATGCTCACGCTTACAGGAAACAATGTGGCCATGGACTCGTTCGGACCAATCTCGGATAACGCCAACGGTATAGGAGAGATGGCTGACCTCGAACCAAGCGCGAGACAAGTCATGGCAGACTTGGATGCTGTAGGGAATACCACCAAAGCAATCACTAAGGGAGTTGCGATTGGCTCTGCAGTTATTGCAGCACTCGCACTATTTGGAGCCTACCTAACAGATGTGACAAGCGTGCAAACTCAAATGGGCATTCCAGAAGGAGCCCGGCTTCTCACCACAGGAATTAGGATCTCCGACCCGCGGGTATTCGTAGGCTTACTAGTTGGCGGTTGCGTTCCATTCCTCTTCTCTTCTCTTACCATCAATGCGGTGGCCAAAGCAGCATCTCTTATTGTCGAGGAAGTCAGACGTCAATTCCGTATCCCAGGCTTAATGGAAGGGAAAGTGAAACCAGACTACAAGAAAGCAGTCTCCATCTGCACCATAGCCGCACAGAGAGAGTTGATCGGTTTAGTCTTGATTGCAATTCTTAGCTCTCTCGTAGTCGGGATGCTCCTCGGTGTTGAGGCTTTGGGAGGCTTCTTAGCCGGTGCCATTCTCTCAGGACAACTGTTAGCTGTCTTTATGGCAACCTCAGGAGGAGCTTGGGACAATGCCAAGAAAACAATTGAGGACGGACTCTATGGAGGGAAAGGGTCAGACGCCCACAAAGCCTCAGTTGTCGGTGACACTGTGGGAGATCCACTGAAAGATACGGCTGGGCCAGCGCTGAATCCAATGATCAAAGTGATCAACTTAATCTCATTACTAGCCGCTCCGATACTCGTCCAGTATGTGCTCCCAGACCCACGAGTTATCGTCATCTCTGCGTTCTTCACACTCATCCTCGTAGCCGGCATCGTCCAGTACCATTACTACTATCCTGCAAGAGCCATGATGAGATCTAGGCTTGACCGCATAAGTGGCAAAAGTTCAAACCAATCAAGCGACAAGAGTCAGAGGGAATAGAAGAATCAGGCAAGTGAGTACTTCAATCTGGAGTACGCTCAGTGGGGTTTGGTCTCCTGATTGACCGAACTTTAGGCGGCTCGCATTGACGAGCGGAGGTTAAGATGCGAGACTAGAATGGAAATGGGCTGACCGGGCAGAATTCGTTTAACTTAAATAATGAAATGCAGTCCTGAAATCGTCTTCAAGAATCGTGTGATGTCATTGCTCATAGATTATGTGTTTGCAGTAAGTTTTCTCTCACTTATCGCAGCGGGTTTTCTGGTTAAGTGGATCCTAAAGCAAGATCAAGGCACAGAGAGGATGCAGGAGATCTCTGCAGCAATCAAGGTGGGAGCGGAAACGTACCTTTGGCGGCAGTATAAAACCATAAGCATCATAGTGGCTATCTTCACTGTTTTGTTGGCAATAGCTATTCGCAGTCCCACAAATCCTTGGCTCGGTATAGATACTGCCGTGGGGTTCTTGCTTGGGGCGTTATGTTCGAATCTGGCCGGTTACATCGCAATGTACATCTCTGTACGATCCAACATTCGATCAGCGAAAGGAGCAATGACCAGCCTTGACAGGGCTCTAAAGATAGCTTTCCGAGGGGGGGTAGTCTTCGGTTTGGCAGTAGTATCGTTAAGCCTTCTCGGGATATCGAGTCTATTCCTAATTCTTGGCAGTGATCCTCACCTTATTGTTGGATTTGGTTTTGGCGCGAGCTTTGCAGCTCTCTTCGCGCAGTTGGGTGGTGGAATCTTCACGAAAGCGGCTGACATGAGCGCTGACCTTGTTGGCAAGGTCGAAGCTGGGATTCCAGAGGATGACCCTCGAAACCCTGCGGTGATTGCTGACTTGGTGGGTGATAACGTTGGTGATATTGCTGGGCGTGGAGCTGACTTGTTTGAGTCGATTACGGCTGAGAACATTGGAGCAATGATTCTTGCAGTTGCCCCAGCGGTTTACTCAATGTTTGGAACC
>CAYWMG010000306.1:0-5869 GCA_964459245.1 uncultured Candidatus Bathyarchaeia archaeon | reverse complement strand
ACAACAAAGTGGCACAGACTAGTCCACCCGCTACCATTCCAACAATCGGTAAAGGAAGACTTCTGAGTAATCCAACCAGAGGATCCTGGATAGCCTCGGGGCTTCTCTGCAAAGCTGGGTTAGCGGCGGAAGCGTTAGATTCCACATACACGTATCGGGTTTGGGTCACACTCTTGAGTACCGTTTGGCTCAGAGTAGCGGTTACTGAGGTTATGCTTGCTGTCGTTACCGTAGATACCGGCACCGTAAAACTGGTAGTGGAATAGTAATTGCTAGTGACGGTAAAGCTAGCAGTCTGAGTTGCGAATGCAGTTACTATTTGGGATATTGTCTGGTACTGGTATTGGTAGGCAGTTGATAACCCCACCGTGTAGGGTTCTTGATCAGTCACCGTAGAAGTAGTCCAGGATACTTGTGTGTATGTAGTGCAAGTACCCATGCTAACGCAAGGATCCTGCTGCGTAACCGTAGAGGTCGTAGAAAACGTAGAAGTCGTGGCTGCAACCATTTGTGTTTGCATCTGTGTTTGTGTTTGAGTTTGTGAAAATGTTAATGTCGAAACTGAATTTGTAACGAAACTCCAAGGGGCGTTAGAATTACTCCAAGTTGCATTCCGTGCCTCATTATTCCAATGGTAGTTACCGGTAGTTACGGCCTCGATAGTTATGTCCACTGAAACATACCAGGAATATTTTCCAGCGAAGGGAGGATTATAATTTGCCACCGACGCTTGTCCATCACTCCCTGATATGGCGTAACCGACACGAGAGTATCTGCTGGATTGAGGGTCTTCCACATTGAAGTATGCAGTAGCCTTAGAAACTGGACGCCCATTAGTAGTGTTCGTGATCAACACTGCCAAAGTAACAGGAGATGCGGTGACCATTGAACCATTTGATGGAGAAAGAAGCGTAACTGAGATCGGACCTGTTGCTGCTATGTTGCTTAGGCAGTTTGATAGGAGTAGAGTGACTGCAGAGAGTACTAATGCTGCTGATAGAGCAGCCCTTCTAAGTCTCAACCGGCTTCAAACTAACGAAAGAAATCTGACCGTTTTTACTTTCGTTTGTAACATTAAACCAATCACACAGGCACTGGCTGGTCTGGGAGCTTCAACCTTCCAGCAAGACGGAGTCTTTGAATAGTTTCCTTGATTGACTCTGGAGACATTGCTAAGTCTTCCGCTGCCTTATTTACTACAATCGCTCCATTGTTAGAGAGAATATACTCGTACACCATATTGTCCGCCTCATCCGTTGAGAATGCATCAACGTGAGGTGAGTCGTCAGTCTCTTCTTGGAATTCGTTACTCTTGAAACGATGAAGGCGAAGTGCCTTCAAGATGGAGAAAGAGCCGATCAGGTTATTCGTCTTGTTATACATTCGATGCAGGGTATGCAACGTGGACTTGCCAGCAGTCGATTTACTCCAGTAGAGTTGAGAGACCTCCTTACAGCCTGAACACAAATAATCCGATTGTACTTCTTCCAGGAAGGGAGAAGCAATTCGAGAGGCAACCACGTGCACGTCGTCCGGAGGGTAAGCAGTGTAAGGATGGCCACACTTGACGCATCCAAAGTTTCTCGCTGTACTTGAATCAACATTCGCCCTCTTCACCCTCTTCATTCTCTTCGATCTCAATCAAATGCTCCTCGTGATAGTTGACTTTGTGAATTTGTTGAAGCAATCTTTACACGCGGGTAATCCATGATAGAAGTACATTTCTTCAGGAGGGCTATCTTCTCCGCAGTAGCTGCATGTCTGTAGACTGTAACTCGTATGTCCTCAGCCTTTCAACATGCAGGAAATTGAAGGCTCAAGCGTTTAGTGTGTGCATGTACCCACGTTACACACTATCAACTATATCGACGGATAAGTAGTCTCGTTTCAGCGCACGAGAAAATCTCCTCGTGGGATATTTTCGTGGGCGAAGGGAAAAAAGAAATGGAAACTTGGTTCAAAAAACTGAAAAGGTTCGCGCGAAATAAGAAAGCTATCAGCGGTCTAGAGATAGCCATCGTCCTCATAGCCTTCGTCATCGTCGCTTCAGCCTTCGCGTACGCAGTACTGAACATGGGCTTCCTGGCTACACAGAAGAGTCAGCAGGTAGTCATCGGGGGACTACAGGCAGCTTCTTCAGCGTTAGTCGTAGACGGACCAGTCTATGGCTACAGCAACTCACCTGGCCCAACCGGAAACATAACTAGCATAATCTTCTGGCTCAAGACGGCCGCTGGAGGCACTACAGTCGACCTGAACGTGAACAAGACAACAGTTGGGTTCCAGAACCCACGCGGAGTATGGCCAAACATATACACAGCAGACATAGCAGCAGGTGGCCCCAATAGTAACCAAATGACTTACTCGGTCTCCGGAACAACCTACCTTGTCGCAGGAAATGACGCAACCCATCAATCCACCGCAATAGTATGGGAAGTCGGTCAGGGCTTCCAGCTCCAGTCTGGCCAAAAAGTGCGAGTAACCATCGACCTCACACAACTATCGACCACCACACCCGCCGGAACTAGTACTACTGCTGGACAGATCATGAAGAACGAGGAATTCAAAGTGATCGTCAAGCCACCCGTCGGTTCCGTCCTCGAAATCGATAGAATCGCGCCAGCAGCAGTAGCAACTGTCAACGATCTAGGTTAGCCTAGGTTAGATAGATGCGAACCTTCCTCCCTTTTTTTATTCAATAATCACTTCTTTTAAGACATCGAACTCGAGCAAAGTATCCATCCTCACTCATTCGACAACTCCTCCAGCTCACCCCACGCAGCTACTCTTCCAGACGCTGGTAGGTTGCATTTGTTCCGTGTCGTTGCATGTTTCTTCGTTACATACTACGCTCTATCTGCACCATGAGATCTTTTGACATTTCTAAGAGGCAGCGACGCAGAATGGTTGGTCTTAAGAAGGTATTGGGTAAAAATAAGGAAGAAGATGCAGTATACTTCGATTTGGGTAATCAACCTGCAAAACCGGACGATCCGATCCCTCCTCAAAGGCAGAATGTACAGACGTTTAGTGTTCCTCCAGAACAGGCGGCTCCGGTACAAACAGTCAGTGAGAAAACAGAACTAGGGCCGGAGAAGGTTCAGGTCTCAGAGATCAAGAGCGGTAGCAAAAGTATTGGTCTAGGCCAGGGAGGAGTGACTGATCAATTACAAGACTTATCAAGCAACCTCAAGAATTTAGTTTACGATTTCAGGTCATTCATGTCAGAGTCTGGAAGCCCATTTAATCCAAACGATATTCCTTCGAAACCGGATGAAGGCGAAGATGGTGGCCGTGCCAACGTGGGGTACATATCCGCACCCAACATGCCCCGCGACTCTAGGGAGGTTTTCGAAAATCCCCAAGATGTTGACAGCAAGTTTCAAGAACGATACGTTAACTCGGGTGATGGGCTCGGTATGAAATTGCTGGAAAGCGCTAACGCAGCTCCTTCAACTACAGTATCACAGCAAATCAAAGAAGTGCTGGATAAAACCAGTCAGGGTACAAAGTTCTCCAAAGATTTGAGATCGAATCTAGACTCAACTGACATGCCTGCGTTGATGAGGGCTGTTAACAGCACTGATTACCTTCTTCATGCAGTCGGTAGAAAGAATTTACTAAAAATCTTAGAGGTCGGTACACGTGAAGGCTGGATACGCCCAGAAGTCGAGCGGCTTGTCCTAAGCGTATCTGAAATTATCTCCAATGCGGGTGTAGAAGTGCAGGAGAGTGCCATAAACGTCAACGATCTTATGCGAGTGGTCTACTTCCTCAATCGCCTGCTCGATCCCGAGATATCGGATTTTCTCACCATAAATCAACCTGCCGTCAAGAGACGTCGATAACAGAAATGCATTCTGGAAATAACACTCCGAAGTGGGTGAGTTTGCCTTAGTCAGCGTTACGATAAGTTCAGCAATACTGCTAATAACAACGATACTTGCCGCAACAATCTTCGCAGGAGCCGCTTTCACCCAACTCTACATGTTTCAAAACTCTTTCAAGGAGATCGGATCAAGAAACGAATCTCTGTTCGATTCAAGCATAACAGTAATCGCTGAAGCAAGCGCGAGTAACCCTAATCGAATCATGATATGGGTCAAGAATGTCGGCAAGACTGCATTCTCTCTACAGGGAGACAGCGACAATGCGTCCTATTGGGATGTGTTCATGACCTTTCCAAATGGAACCGCCGGACGAATTTGTTACAGCTGCAGCAACGCGAACTATTGGATAGTACAAATCCTTACCAACATGGGAAGCACCGGATCATGGACGACCGGAGAAACCATCCTGATCACCATCTATACTGAGGGTTATCAGTCAGGATCATACAAGATTATGCTCACACTGACCAACGGCGCCTCTTGCCAAGACAGATTCTCCATCTAATGATGGCGGTCAGAGATGAGTCAAGCAACCATAATTGCTGGTATCTACATTATTGCCATACTCATCATGGCAGGCTATGTCACGGTCGATGCAATAAGCCGAATCTCCACCTCATCTTGGAAATCGATTGAACGAGCATCACTGCTTGCTCAAGCCAAAATTAACAGTGCAATTCAAATAATGAACATCACAACCGAAGCAACTCGAACGAAACTCTACGTCGTCATCGAAAATGTTGGCAAGTCAAAAATTGTACAAAAAGATTTCTCAATCATAGATGTGTTCGTCACCTACACCGACCAAAATGGCGTTTCGAACACCGATTGGTGCTACTTCAACTCAGTAGTCTCGACCCAAGCTCGTTGGAATGTAAATTCCACGATATATCCAAACCCATGGCCGGTTGCTGTAAACCCACTAGATTGGAATCCATCAGGCTCCTTAGCAATAGTGATTCAACTGCCGGCGGGATCGCAAATGCAAAGTACTACTGGATATGTTGAGGTGGTCCTTCCAACCGGAACTTCCGCTGGACAATATTTCGTAGCAAATTAGAGGGCTAAAAGAATGAGACTTCTAGGTATACCCCCAGTTGAAGGATACATATCGACAACTAATCATGAACTTGACAATTCCTTTGGTGGTGGCATCGCAATCCCGTCCCTGGTTCTGATAGAAGGGGGAAACGATTCTGGCAAGAGCGTAATTGCCCAACAATTCCTTTACGGAGCCATAACCACAGGGCTCGATGCAACGGTTTTGACCACCGAAAGTACCACGAGAAGCTTCCTAGCTCAGATGAAACTACTCCAACTAGACTTGGACAGTGCTTTCATAGGTGGAAGATTGAAGGTCATTCCTATCCATGTGAAGAACGTTGTATGGACCAAGTACCGGTTGAGTAGACTTCTTGCGACCTTAACAGGTTTCGTTGAACGTGACCGATCCAAAATATTCCTAATCGATTCACTCTCCTACTTGTTCTTTGAGGCTGGAATCAACGATGTACTCACATTCTTCAGTCGCTTGAAGAAGTTAACTGAACCAAACGCTCCGCAAATAAGAAAATCTAAGACAGTAATCGGCACGTTGCATACGCAATTTCGTGGAGAGGAGAGTGAACAGCTCCTTGTAAGGATAAGAGCGCTCTGTGACGCCCACATCAAACTAACCAAGGACACGGGCGCAGGGCAAATCATCAGACGAATTGAGGTAGCCAAACTGAAAGGTTCCCAATTAATGACCAATAAAATCAGCAGCTTCGAGATACATCCTGCTTTCGGATTGCGAATAATCCCCACCTCGGAGGCATTAGCTTAGACAAGGTTGTATGATGAGAGGCGAATGGTTTGAGCAATTTTGCGCAGAAATATACTCCATCCGCCACTCACATGCTTGACTCAGTACAGGCGAAGCAACAAGCGCTAGTTCAACTCTCGCCTGATCTTCAAGACGCGATCAGGAGGAATCCTCA
>CAYWMG010000305.1:0-2288 GCA_964459245.1 uncultured Candidatus Bathyarchaeia archaeon | reverse complement strand
ACACAACTATCTCGGTTTACCTAATGGTAGATTCACCTAGCTTGCTTACTCTTACTCAAGAGTCTTGAGATTTGAAGTGTCACCGATTACTAGCAGAGTATCGCCTGCTCTGAGGGCGAAGTTTCCATCGAAGATGTTTCGCACAATTACTCCGTCCCGCTCTACACCAGCTATTGTCACCAGTTTAGCCGCATCCTGCAGCTTCGCGCCTACCAAGTGAGATGAACTAGCGATTGGAAATTCCGCGATGCCCTCTTTCCCTATCTTTTCTGAGAAAATCACGCCCACCGGATCCGGAGTAACAGCAGCAAATGCGAGCAAGTGGCCCAACGTTATTGAGGAGGGTATGACGACATCCGCTCCAGCGTTCTTAGCCATCTCCATCAGAGAAGCCTCGTGAACTATTGTAAGTATCTTGATGTCGCGACGCAATTTTCTCGCGCTGAGAATGAGCAGCAAATTATCAGAGTCTTTCACATCTGCAACAACAACTACAGATGCCTTCTCAATATGAGCAGACTTCAAACTCTTAATAGCATCACCTCCCGTTTCGAGAACGGCGAGAACATCCGAGGTAATCAACTCATTATAGACGTCAAGATTCTGAGTAATCACAACGTAGTCAAGGCCACGCTCGTCGAGTTTCTCGACAACGTACCTACCCAAGCGGGTGTAGCCGTAAACAATGAAGTGCCCCTTGAGCTTCGTGATCAGTTTCTTCTCAATCTCACCTTTCGCTAGAGCGCCGTTTACAACACTGTTGACTGTACTCTGCAATATCGAAGCCCCCGCCCCTACAGACACAATTATCATAATGATAAGCAGTAACGCTTCTTGCTCGTTCAGCGTTGAAAAGTTTCCGCCGTTCGGCACGTAGAGGCCGATGGTTGTGATGGTCGATACGGAAGCGAGGAAAGCGCCCAGAAGTGGGAGATGCTCATAATGATGGAAAACTATTGCTCCTGAGAGAAACATGGCAAAGAGAACGAGCACTTGACGCCACACCGCACGAATTAGGACTATAGGACCATACAACCCTTCGTAAAGAACGAAGCCGAGCTTCCGACTCCGGCGCTTTGACTTCGTCAAGTTTGGAATGTAGTTAGACACTGGATATCACTCCGCAACATCCACTTCTTCCATCTATCGGTTAACGTTGAACGCCCTGCTGAGCTTCTATATGAGAATCTCTGCAGGCGCTCGATTCTTCTGAAGCAGCTGGCTACGTCGGTTCGTCTACTACTGATGGCTGGCGAGCTAAAAAAATTTCGAGCGACGATGGTTCAAATCCGCATACGCTACAGAAAAATAGAGGGTAACGCTACTCTACTTAACCTGCGCTGACCTGCGAATCTGGAGTATCCAAATGCTGAAGAACGCGCAGTAACAAGACTCACGTGAAGGATAATGTACCCAGACATTAGTCTCTGGATTGAGACTGTTAGCGTAGCTGTTGATATCGTCGGCATCTCCGTTATACTTCTCGGAATAGCCATAGGCTTTCTTGAATTGTTACATGGCTTTTTGAGGCATCTGCAGATTCCTAACCGCTATGATTTGCTGCGTATCAGGATCGGCAGGGCGCTGTTACTTGGGCTTGAGATTCTCGTCGCGTCAGATGTGATTAGAACTGTGGCTCTTCAGCCGACCCTCCAGAATTTGCTCATCCTAGGAGTGTTAATTGTCATCAGAACTGTCCTCAGCTGGACTCTGTTCATCGATATCGAGAATCGATGGCCGTGGCAGAGACCCACCTAACAAAGGACACCGTTACAGTGTCATCAAAAAGTACGCGACGAGCAGCATAGTAGTTGCAAATAATGCTATGCTGATGACCACTACGATACCACTGGTTGCCTCATATTTGCCAAGACGTATTCTTTCCTGATTCTTAACAAATCTCTTAGCCGCCACAAGTTCAATTAGACTGCCAGCAATAACAAGGACTAACCCGATTAAGCCGGATAGATGAATCGATGTGCTTGCAATAGTAGGAAGAAGGTCTCTAAGTGCCAAGCCAAACTTGGCGATAATAAATCCTAAACCAACTATCGCGATGCCCGTTCTTAACCATGCAAGGTAAGTCCTTTCATTCGCCAAATGTTCCGATACTTTTTCACCATCATTGGACAAGGAAAGCTAACCTCCTACTGAAGAATATATGATGAGCCTTATCACATTAACCGAGTATTGGGTCCCACTTCATCTCAGTCGACACTCGCACGATCGTTCAATTAGGATCCATGAAGGCTTCAAGGGCTGGCGCTTCTATAAGGAGATTAAGTTCA
>CAYWMG010000304.1:0-11421 GCA_964459245.1 uncultured Candidatus Bathyarchaeia archaeon | reverse complement strand
GATGATAGAGCCCAAATTCTTAGACTTGAAGGGAATCCAGTTCATGAAGACTTTATGGATGCTTTGCGCATGTTCGGAAGAAACGATGATATTTATTCGATTCAACTAGTAATGAATAACAATCATGAGATAGAGTTCGCTAGTTCCGGCAACATTCTCAGCTCGTTCAGGGACGCAGTTCAAAATGCGACTAAGAAATCTGTTTGCGAAATAGACGATAAAGCGGATATCTTGATCGCCGTGGTAAATCCGCCGTTAGACATTGATCTATATCAAGCTCACAAGGCAGTTGAAAATGTAAAACTGGTCTTGAAAGATGATGGCGTTCTAATACTTGTAGCTAAGTGTAGTGATGGAATAGGCAATAGAGGATTCTATGATCTTCTGTCGTCAAAATCTGATATTGCCGAAGCTGTCAACCGGAAGTACACATTCGGAGGTCACAAAGCCTTGAGAATTACGCAGTTGCTTCAACGTGCGAAGATCTTCGCCGTAACAGGAATCGCGCCGGCACTTATGGAAACTATTTCGATTCGACCTTTCTCAAATCTACAGAGTGCTGTAGAGGAAGCTGTAAAACTGAAAGGATCTGACTCGAGTATCCTCTTGATACATGACGCAGGAGTTGCTGTCCCAGTTCCGAAGACCTGAAGCGAAGAGAGAGCCTAAAGTGGTGGAAACCACATGCTCAATTACTCAGATAATCTGACACGTCTCATTCTCGCATTTTACTCGAAACCGGTGATGGGTATTCGGAAGGGTTTCGATAGGTCGTCGGATGATTGGGTTTTGATCTGGCAGTCAATTTCTCTATGCTGAATTTCACCTCTTGACTTGATAATTGCTGGGGTTAGGGAGAATCATCAAGATTTCCGATGGGTCACCTATAGCAAGGTAGCTTCCCGACGCGTACTCCTTTGCGACCAATGCGCAGCTTATTGCATCCAGTTCGTCTCCAGTCAATTGCTGCCTGCTGATCGAGCCTTTACAGCCCAAAGAGCGTAGGCCTGACTGCAAAGCCTCGATGCCATTTTGTTTTCTTGGAATTCCAAGAATATCCTGTGCTGCTCCGGGATATGTTTCAATTGGTTCGACGTGCATTTGTTTGAGTTGGCGAGCGAGATGAATGCCTCTTGAAGTCAAGGTTCTCATCGGACCGATGGTGATAGGGAAGAATTTGATCCGCATCATAGCAAGCGTTCTGTCACATGTGCGAAAGTGAGTTCGGCCGCGACAGTGTTCCTCCAAACAATGTCGCCCTTTCGGTAACGCTAGCGGGGCATCTATTGCAGCTATTTTAGCGTGACTCTTCTTCACCTCATCAAGGATCTCGGAATTAGAATAGAGTATCTCACAACGAACACGTTTTCTCTCGTCTACTACACAAAACCCAGTAGGCCGATTTGGAGAACCGGCTAGGTCGACCCCGGCGAAATGCATACTACCTAATCATGGGCATCGGTATTTGAGTTCGTCAGGCAATCATGAAAAAATGGTACCAAACCGTTTTTCGTAGAGGGTTGTGGCGTAACAAATAGGATGAAAATTAGCATGTATCTGTAAATGCCCATGTTTAATATAGACACTCAAATCCCTCAAAGCACTTGTCAGGGCTTGTCGTTTTTTACATGTTTGCGCGAGTATCCGTTATCTCGCCATGTCTATCCGTCTTATTTTGAACCCGAAAGTGGTAAAGCATGAGAGAAGCTGTTACAAGTTACGTTATTACAAAAAAGAAGATGCCTGATGGAAGAATTTATGAATCTCCGCGAATATACTTGCCTACGAAACTTACCACAGATTCAACCTTTCCATTCGGGAAAGGCACAATGCTACACGTAAAGCTCGAAGGAAGAAAACTCATTGTCGAACCGGCTGCTACCACTGTGTTACGTAGGTTTGGTAAACTGAGGAAAGTGAAACTACAAGCGAAGAGAAGACGTAAGTAGGACCAGCCCAAATAGTGTCCTACGCATCATTCGAGAGCTATCCTCAACTAGATAATCGAATTGGACGAATCTTCGATGTTGATTATTTTCAAGAGGCACAGAGGCCGCTCTAGTAGTTTACGACCGGCGTCGCAAAATCGGGAATAAAGAAACCGGGTGCAGGATTCAAGTGCCTCTACGCGAAACAGGATTTGATTAAATTGGTTGTTGGCATCACACCGAAACAAATCTCGAACCTGATTTCTGAGGGGCCGGTGTTCGACATCTCTAACACGCGTCTCTCGCTTCTACAACCGAACGAAGAACCAAGCACACAGAATTTCTAAAAGGTAATTGCTCAATGAAGTTTTGCGAAAAATGTGGATCATACATGCAAGGAACCAATTCGGGGTTTGTCTGTTCAAAATGCGGTCACCAACTCAAGACCGAAATCGTGGATGTTGTAAAAATCAGAACTCAACCAGGTGTTGCAGTCGATGTTTTAGATGCTTCAAGGTTAGAGTACAATAGAGTCTCCAAGACTTGCCCACAATGTGGAAACATGGAAGCATTTCACAGTCTGGGGCTAGTTACCGGAGAACATGCAGGAGTGCGACAGGAGAGATCAATGGAGAGATTCACATGCACAAAATGTGGGCACTCCTGGAATGATTAACCGTTTATCGTAGTCACACAGAAATGTCGCAGGGAGAGTTTTCTAAACATCCTTCAACCGATGTAGGTAGAGTCTGACCGGTCGAAATCTTTCACCAATTCCATACCGCGATCGGAGTGATTCGCCTCAACGACGCCTTGGGTTTCATCCGACCATGATTTTGGCAACATGGCCCACGGCCCGTGTCTCGCAATCTTCGTCGTAGAATGGCCTTCGCCGAATGTTGCGACTGATATGTCACATACGAGTTTTCTGGCCTCTGATTCCTCAAGTACGCCAAGGGAGTGCAAGTACTCATGGAGCAGGATCGAATAAACGAAGGAGTTGACTTGGATTCGTGAATTCCCGCCTTTCACTATGCGATCAAGAAGTGTGCGATTCATTACGATAGAGTTAGTGCCAACGCCATGAAATGCTCCAAGATATATCGGCAAGTCTGCTAGTACCAGCATTAATCCTGCTCTTTCTTGCCCAAGGTATTCTTTGACCGATTTCTTGACTACTTCAAATACGTCGCCAAAATTTTCACTATTCTCAAGCATTGGCGTCAAGTCGGTCAATGGAGACACGTTTATTCTTCGTAGTCAAACGGGTATATCGACTGGCATTTGTTGTTCCCAGTCACACATGCTAGCGAACAAGGTCATGTACTGTCAACAATCATCAATGATTGCGAGCGTGAGGACCGAGATCAGCATACTGTCGCAAGTTGTCGCCGAATCGACTCTGCAAAGTTGGACACGGGATGGAATCGAAGTTGAAGCTTCCTGCAAGACGATGGGTTAGGTTTCGTTCTTGAAATGAGCAAGAATAAGACTTCAGGTAAATGTCATACGTCATAATTAACACAATAATACGCTCCGAACAAACATTAATCTATAGTCGATAGTCTTCTCAGCAAGGAAGCTCTTCTCGAATTAGAATCAGGAAAGATTAACCTTGGAGTTCTTTACAGTCTTGCAACAACGCCGTTCCATCCGTTCTTACAAACCACAACCTCCAGAGGAGGATAAGTTACGAAAAATCATTGAAGCGGCCAATCTCGCTCCCTCAGCGGGGAATCTGCAAGCCTATCATGTATACGCGTTTCACGAGAAAGCGAAAAGACAAGCATTAGCGCGTGCTGCAAACGGTCAAACCTTCATCGAAGAAGCACCAGTATGCCTTGTGTTCTTCACCGACCCCTCGCGATCGGCAGAAAAGTACGGCGATAGAGGACGAGAATTGTACAGCATCCAAGACGCAACGATTGCGGGTACGTTCGCAATGTTGGCGGCGGTTGATTTGGGATTATCTACAGTCTGGGTCGGGGACTTTGACGAGGAGAAGGTACGGAAAATAGTAGGTGATCCTGGACGACCTGTAGTGATGTTCTCACTAGGCTATGCTGCAGAAGAACCAAAACCAGCCGGTAGAAGGGCGATCGAGGAAATATTTAGCGGGGACTTTCCACAAACGGATTGACAATTGACAATTCATGAGCTTTGCGAAGTGCAACAGGTAGACCAATCTTCAAGATTCAAGCTGAGATCTACACGGAGACTGTTTAAATCAGTGAACCACCCATCTTGAGAAATTCTCATAGTGATTTGTAATGTCCCAAGGAGCATATGGCCACGGGTCAAGTCAAGTACAGTTGAATCGCATCGACAAGCATGTTTGGGAAATCCCGAAGGGTTCACAACCTGGAATGCGAGTTCCTGGACGCATATATGCAGACGACGCATTGATCGAGAAGATGCGTTCAGACGCTACGTTACAACAATGTGCAAATGTAGCAACGCTTCCGGGCCTGTACAACTGGTCGATCACGATGCCAGACGGCCATGAAGGATATGGATTTCCAATCGGCGGAGTGGCAGCAAGCGACTATGACGAAGGTGTAGTCAGTCCAGGAGGAATTGGTTATGATATCAACTGTGGAGTAAGACTAATCCGCACCAATCTCGCTGAAACTGAAGTTCGTCCACTACTGCCTAAATTGCTTGATACGATGTTCACAAACGTGCCTTCTGGATTAGGCAGCAAAGGAAAAGTGGGAAGACTTTCACAAGGAGATTTAGAGAAGGTCACTCGCGAAGGCGTCGAATGGGCCGTGGACCATGGGTATGGCTGGTCCGAAGATCAAAAACATTGTGAAGAGAACGGCTGCATGGCGATAGCTGACCCAGACAAAGTATCTGGAGTAGCGAAGCAGAGAGGTAGCCCACAGCTTGGCAGCCTGGGAAGCGGCAATCACTTCCTTGAGATCGAGAAGGTGGACAAGATCTTTGAGGTGAACGTTGCAGAAAGGCTTGGGATCAAGAAAGAAGGCCAGATACTAGTTCTAGTACATACTGGTAGCCGGGGGTTCGGGTATCAAGTATGCAGTGACTATCTCAGGGTGATGGAGAGAGCTATTCAAAAGTATGGAATCCAATTGCCCGACAGGCAATTGGCTTGTGCACCATCGAAGAGCCGAGAAGTGGAAGACTACATCGGTGCAATGTCGTCAGCAGCAAACTATGCGTGGGCCAACAGACAGATGATAACACATTGGACTCGCGAATCGTTTGAAAAGACGTTTGGGAAATCCGCTGACCAATTGGATATGGGTCTGATATATGATGTAGCGCATAATATTGCAAAAATAGAAGAACACGCAGTCGAAGGCGGTAGAAAGAAGGTTTACGTGCATCGAAAAGGGGCTACGCGCGCATTTCCGCCAGGTCATCCAGCTATCCCTCCAGAATATCGAGAGATCGGACAACCTGTCCTCATTCCAGGAAGCATGGGCACGGCATCTTGGATCCTCATTGGCACTCCCAAGGCAATGGAGCTAAGTTTCGGCACCACCGCCCATGGCGCTGGACGATTCATGAGCCGAACCGCTGCCAAGAGACGCAACCCCGCCAGAGCTGTAGAAGATCTCCTCTCTAAGAAAGGGATCATGATACGCGCGGAAAACTTCGGAACAATAAGCGAAGAGGCTCCTGAGGCTTACAAGAATGTTGACAGTGTAGCAGAAGTCAGCCATCAGCTAGGCATAGCAACGAAAGTCGCTCGACTTATTCCCATCGGCGTAACCAAAGGCTGATCGAAAGAGCACTCATTCATTCCCTTTGTCGGCGACGTTCCCGGTTCCATCACATGCTTCGCACATTATCGCGCCGCCGCCGAAGCATTCGGTACATTTCCCATCAACCTTTCCAGTTCCATTACAGAGATCGCAATCAATAGCATCAACCTTCCCAGTACCCTTGCACTCATCACATTTCACGGGAACCGAGCCGGTACCCTGACACTTGCCACAGTCAACCTCACCATCACCATTGCAAGCGTTACAGATCAATCGTCTTCGCCTCTCATGTACCAAATAGCTCCATTGAGTATGGTCAAGCTCTATCCGAACTCTACTACGCCAAAACAGACAGTGCTTGAACGCTAACTCACGCACGCGTCGAAGATTTAAACGATTATCTTCACGGATACTGATACCTTGTGTTTTTCGCTTGGAAAAATTGACTTAGTAAAACGCCGGTTTTTAAAATCGTTGAATGGCACTCATAATCAACTTAAAACACATTCCCGCCCGTTCCTGCCGGCCAAGCAAGGACGACGCGTTACCAGTAGTAACAAAATTTATATCTGTCTGTTACTAATGGTAACAAAATGATTCGTGTGAGGTGAATTAGAAGAATGTCAGATGATTTCCCAGATTTCAGGCGAGGACGCAGGCCTTTTGGATTCATGGACAAGTGGTTCAGCGATTTTGACGAGATGTTCGAGCACATGTTCGAAGATATGGCCAGGTATATGCCTAAGGATCTCATGAACGAGCGAAGGCTCCCCGATGGATCTACGGTTCGACAATTTGGACCGTTCGTGTACGGCTACTCCATGTCGATGGGTCCGGATGGTAAACCCATCGTTCAAGAATTCGGCAATGTCAAACCTTCAAAGAGGCCAGGAGCCTTCGGGTTCGACCAACCCGCACTCGAACCTAAAGATGCTCGAGAGCCATTGGTTGACGTGATCAATGAAGCAGAGCAAATTCGAGTATTAGCAGAACTTCCCGGAGTAGAAAAGTCAGACATTAAGACTACAATAGCTGAAGACTCACTTACAATAAGAGTTGAATCTCAGACGCGAAAGTACTACAAAGAGGTCAAACTTCCAGCAAACGTAGACCCAGACAGTTCGAAAGCTTCCTACAACAACGGCGTTCTAGAAGTTACCCTCCGAAAGGTCAGAACGAAACCGAAAGGCCGAGAGATAAAGATAGACTAGGCCTCTCGGCTCCCCTATTTTTGGAGCTCATAGTCAACAATATTGCTATCCTAGGGCTTGGCCAGGGCGTCTTTGATCTCTTTATAGTCCGGTTCCTTTCCAGGATCTTCAGACACCCATTTGTATCGGACGACTCCGTTTTCGTCTATGATGAAAACTGATCGTTTTGCTGCAGTATAACCCTTCAGGCCAGCGAAGTCGTCATGAAAAATTCTGTACTTCTTAATCGTCTCCCTTGTGTAGTCGCTTAAGATTGGAAATTGTAATTGATTCATTTCAGCAAATGCTTTGTTCGTGAACGGGTCGTTTACACTTACAGCTACGACTTGACCAGGCAATGACTTGATGGAGTCCCTAAATGTGCACATCTCTTTAGTGCAGACTCCAGTAAATGCTCCTGGAATGAACGCGAGTACTGTCTTCTTCCCACTGAAATCTTTCAGAGAACGCATCGCACGATTTTGGTCGGGTAACTGAAAGTCTGATATCTTCTGTCCTATCTCGATAGACATTGTAATCCCTTCCTAGAACCCAAAAACTTACTGCAAAATAACTATTGTGAATTCACATAGAGGTCTAGACAGGCTGAAACGTGGGTTCGGCCATAATAATGGGGGGGGCAGTCGTCGTATATGAGGCATCTATGGCGGTGCAGACCCTCCTGGTGCAGGAAGTCCTTTGAAGTTCTTATCTATCTTGGCAACCAGGTCCCATGGAAGGGAGAAGGGGTCTTGAATTGTGCCAGTTATGGTGATCTTCTTAGCCACGAGCAATGAGATGAGTTGACTTAGACCTCCACAAATTGGATAGAGGTAGTCCTTGTGAGGGCCTGTCGCGATAGCTTCAAGGTTCACGAATCTAACGGTTTGAGGTTTGGTTTTGTCTATTTCGTCCATGATTGTTTTTATGAACTTCTTCTCCATTAGGTCAAAAACTTGACTGGGAAGCATGTGGTGTAATTGTGCAGTGGGGACCGGTGTTTCGAAGTTGTAGGGTTCAAGGAGCTTGTTCACGACGTTTCCGTCAATTACATACTCGTTAGATAATGACATTTTAACCATCTATCTGCGTTTGTGTCATCAGCAGTCTTCATATTATTTGTTTTTCATTTAGCGTTAGTGTGGTTGTTTTGGATGAGATTTCTAGTACGTCTAAAAAATGATCGAGGCTTCACGCCGAAGGATTCGAAGAGGCTAACGTTGGAGGTATATGCGATTGTCAAAGACTTGGGAGTTGATGTCGGTAATCTCAGGGTTAGCAGTTGGGCTGTTGAGTTCGATCTTCTCGCGGATTCAAAAGGAGTCATGGATCGAGCAGTAGGCATTCTTGTAAAACAAGTAGGTGATTTGCTAACCATTAGGGAACTGGACGTGTCTTCACGGCAGCAGAATTCGGATGAGGCTATTAGGGTTGGGATTTCATTATTCAACGAGGAGCGCTATTGGGAAAGTCACGAATCGTTTGAGTTTGCTTGGTTGACTGCTGCGGGGAGCTCTAGGGAGCTTCTTCAGGCTATAATCCTCTTGGCAGCGGCTCTTGTTCACTTGCAGAAGGATGAGATTGATATCGCGCTTTCTATTACGAGACGGGCGGACGCAAAGCTTCCTAATTGCGGCGTTTTTTTCCAAATAGATCTAGAACAGCTCAAAGGTGTGGTCTCTCGGATCTTGTTGGAAGGCGCTCCGATCTTCTTCAAGCTTCCCATGATTAGAACGGGTTAAACCTGCACGTAGTCGAGTGTGCGGAATATTCCGCATATGGTCTTGGCATCACAAATTTCGCCTTTGCGAATCTTTTCCAGAACTGCAGAGAGAGGAATTATTTCCACCTTGATCCGTTCATCTTCATCGGGGTGTGCGTTGCTTCTCGTCAACTCCTTCGCCAGATAGAAATGAATCTTTTCAGTACTGTAACCTGGCGCAATGTAAGACTCGAAGATCTTCGTCAACTCTTTACATGCGAATCCAGTCTCTTCCGTCAATTCCCTCATTGCACACTGGTACGGAGCTTCATTAATTTCAAGAGTACCTGCCGGGATTTCCAGGAGTTCCAGGCCTATGGGGTATCTGTATTGTCGTACGAGTACTACTTGGTTGTCAGTAAGAAGTGGGACGATTGCTGCAGCACCACGGTGTTCTACAACCTCGCGAGTAGCCGGCTGGCCATCCTCGAGAATTACTCTGTCCACCCGTAACTTCACCGCCCGGCCATCGTATATTCTGGTGGTAGATATCGAACGTTCCATTTCGTACACTGCAGTGATGAATTCAAAGTCTGGTATGTAGCAGTTGCTATTTACGCCTCTCAGTTGATTGATACTGTTTTTATTGCAAGAGGCCTTGTTTACGCATCAAGGATAGTTAATCGTTGACTCATAGACTCATTCTGGACACGTCGATAATTATTGATGGTAAGGTTCCTTCAATTGTTGAGATGGGTGAATTTGCTGATGCTGAGGTTGTTATCCCCAACGCCGTTCTAGATGAATTGCAGGCCCAAGCGTCTAAGGGGCGAGAACCAGGTTTTGTTGGATTATCGGAGATAAAGAAGCTTCGCCTCTTTTGTGAGAGTAAAGGAATCAAACTTACGTTTCTGGGAGAGCGACCGGGATTTGATGATATCAAACTGGCTCGAAGCGGAAGATTGGACGCGTTGATCACAGATGTAGCTAGAACAGAAAATGGTACCCTTCTTACAGCTGACTACGTTCAAGGCCTCGTTGCTGAAGCCTCTGGAGTGCAAGTGAAATATGTTCGAGGTGAGGTGAAGACCACAGACCTCACTTTCGAGAAGTTCTTCACGCCAGATACTTCAAGTATTCATCTAAAGGAGGGCACTTGTCCACTAGCGAAGAGGGGAAAACCAGGGAAATTTGAACTGGTTCAACTTTCGGATACTCCTAGCACCGTCGAGGTGATTGAGCAAATAATCCGGGAACTTACTGAAGCGGCCAGGGTTAGTAGAGATGGGTTCGTTGAAATTGATAGGGTTGGGGCTCTCGTGATTCAGCTAGGCCAATTTCGAATTGCCATTACTCGACCGCCATTATCCGACGGTTTAGAAGTGACGATCGTACGTCCAGTTGTAAGCCTGACGCTTGAGGCTTATGGTATCTCTAGCAAGCTTATGGAAAGATTAGCAACTCGTGCGGAGGGAATTCTCATAGCTGGACCGCCGGGTTCTGGAAAGACAACGTTTGCTTCTTCTCTTGCAGAGTTTTATTTGAAACAGAATAAAATAGTCAAAACTCTTGAATCGCCGAGGGATCTTCAGGTGGGGCCTGAAATCACTCAGTATGGGCCTCTGGAAGGAGATTTCGAGAAGACTGCTGAAATATTGTTGTTGGTGAGACCTGATTACACTATCTTTGACGAGGTTCGCAGAACTAAGGATTTCATGATATTCGCAGACATGCGGTTAGCAGGCGTAGGAATGGTTGGTGTTGTCCATGCTAGTGAAGCGGTGAACGCAATTCAGCGTTTTATAGGACGTGTGGAATTAGGTATGATCCCTCACGTAATTGACACGATAATTTTCATTCAGTACGGTGAGGTAAAAAATATTTTCACCCTGAAGTTAACAGTGAAGGTGCCGACGGGAATGGTGGAAGCGGATCTAGCTAGGCCGGTGGTAGAAGTTCACGATTTCGAGACTGATACTCTCCGGTTTGAAATTTACACCTTCGGTGAAGAGAATGTAATAATTCCAGTCAGCGAGACTGAGCAGATGACAAGTGGCGCTCAAAAACTTGCTGAGGAAAGAATTTTGCAGGAATTGAAACGTTTTGATCCCGAGGCAGAGGTCAAACTGGTTTCACAGAATCGAGCGATAGTCAGAGTGGATAATGAGATTGTCCCAATTTTGATCGGGAAAAAAGGGGTGACTATAACAAAATTGGAAGAGAAGCTTGGCATCAAACTTGACGTGGAACCTCTGGCGCCCAGTACTGGAAGGGAAGTTCGATATGAGATTAAGGAGGTGGGGAATCGACTGGACATAACGTTCGAGCATGATTTGACGGGCAAGGTAACGAATGTGTATGTTGGTGATGAGTACCTGTTTTCTGCGACTGTTGGGAAACAAAATCAGATTAGGGTCTCTAAAAAGTCTGATCTTGGGAAGAATCTCTTGCGTGGCTTGGTATCGAAGCAGAGAATTCGCGTACTCATATGACTTTAGGTTGACTTGCTCTACTCTACTTTCACGGCTTCGCCAGTTATCTTGCTGCAGAATTCCTCGATCTCTTTGGTCATGTTGGAAATCTGTTCGTTAGCCTTCTCCTCGATTGCTGTAATTCTCTGTAAATCCGCCATCAAATCTTTCTGATGTATGCGATTCGTACGGCCTTTTTGTCTCAAGTCTTTCATCTCTTTCACTAATGACGCCGTTTCTTCATCGATCAGGCACTGGTCGTATCGATCCTTGAGGGTTCTTGCTTCGTGATGGATCTTTGCTAACGAGTTCTCTGAAACAACTTTCTCAGTTCTGTCAAGTACCTTTTTTGCTTCGCGTTGTTTGAGTGAGAGTTTTCCGCTAGAGACTGCGTTT
>CAYWMG010000303.1:0-5603 GCA_964459245.1 uncultured Candidatus Bathyarchaeia archaeon | reverse complement strand
AGCGTGACTTCTATCTACACATGTTAAGGGACTCCATTGGACAGTGTGACGGACAGAGAGTTATCGATTTTGGGTGCGGTTCCGGGCTTGCATTATCTTGGTTGAGCGGAGAGAGAGTGGGCGTTGACTTCTCTCAGGAACTGTTACGGAACGCTCACGATGGCCCAGACTATTTAGTCGCAGATGTTGAAATGGTGCCTTTCAGAAACGGTGGTTTTGATTTGGCAATTTGTTTAGACGTTGCAGAACACCTTCCATCGCTGAAAGTTATTGATGAAGCATACAGGATCCTTTCTGAGAATGGAGTGTTTCATCTTAGCACCGCGGATAGAAAGTACGGTTTAATTCTTGAACTGTTGGAAAAAATAGGAATGAAACTACCAGAGGGGCCGCATCGTTGGAGGAGTGAGCAGGAGATCGTGAAGAAGATGAACCAAGCAGGATTTACCTGTCAACAGTGGACGCATCCTCCAATCCGATTCTATAGAGGAACCAAGAAAATCCAGAAATAAATCACTGGTCGATCGTGGGCCCTTTTAATTTGGCGATAGTAGTCTTGCAACCGCGCGCTGCATTGTCCTGAAATCGTGGGGATTAACTGAAGGATAAGAGGAGTATCTGCGCATCCCCCCCAGTTTCTGCATTATAGAAGAAATTGCCTTCCTTTGGAGTTGCACGCGTAGCTATCGATGATGAGGGTGCACTGCAAAAGAGGTCTCGCGCAAGCCGAGCTTACCTGTCAACATCGTGCAATAATTCATGGCAGCCTGAAGAGCTTCAGGCCTGACAGATTATTATAAACAATCACAGCGGTTAAAATTAGGCCGAGCCATAAGATTCTGTTACTCGTTAGCCTCCTGAAGAAGGGCCTCCGCGCAAGAATCGTAGATGCCAACGAGATGGCGAAGGCGGCGAGCGGTATTATTGCGGGATAAGTGAGGAAGGTGAATCTGCCTTCGGGTAGGGTTGGCCAAAGTAAGACTAGAATCCCGGTTGAGAAGAGAACCTCGAAAAGTGTCTTGAATTTCTCATCTTCAACGTAAAAGAATCCTAAGAAGGCGAAAGGCAGCAGAATAAATGAATAGGCATACTGCCACGACAGAACGAAGATGTTGAGGTGTAATAGTGGCCCTTTGTACCCAGGAGTATCATACGCTAGGCCTTCTCCGTAGAATTGAAGATAGCTATGTCCAACGTACTGAGCCCAACTGAACGAGATCAGCAAGGCAATGGCTGTCACAATTATTGCGGTCGATCCTTTCAGCTTGTCTCTATTGATTAGAAAGCTAACCCAGAGCAGAAGTAGTACTATGAAATTCGTTTCCTTCGTCAATATTCCCAAGCCAACTAATAATCCGGTTATTATTACGGTTCGAAGGTCTTGTTTTTCGGGAAGAACAAACAAGACTACGAACGTTAGTGTGCCAAGCATCGCGTAGCCAGCGCCGTCCGTCAAGACTGCGGTTCCATCTGCCAGGATAGGAATGGAGGAAGCGAAGAGTAGGGCAGAAATGAATCCCGCTTCTTCTCCGAATAATTTCCTGCCCAATTGATAAGCCATGTAAGTGCCAAGAAGTACGAATGCAACGTTCACTATTGCTATCGCGGATCTATCGGTTACTAGAAAAGAGAGAGGAACAGCGAGGAGAGGGACGATTGGTCGCAGGATTCCATGCCAATGAAGAACCTGTGCTTGTTGAAGCGTTGCCGTTCCTTTGAAAAGCTTCACCATATTCGTGTACCCTTCTGAATCGCCTTGGAGTACACCAAAATGCGTCAAACCTTCAACGAGAGCAAATAGCAAGGGTATTCTCCAATCGCCAAAGATGTGGTTGAAGCGATCTTTCGTTGAAGCTGATCTTGACATCCGTACTCACATCGAACGTTGTTTCACGCTGAACCCTTTTATGAACTTCATCCCTTGTGTGAATCTTTGGTTGAGTGAATATTTCTGGGTTGATCGTAGACTTCAGACAAGATTATGTCTTCAACTTGTCGGGCAATACTCTTCCAACTGAAGTGCTTGTCTACCCATCTCCTCCCGTTGTTGCCCAGTTGGTGATTAAGTCTAGTATCGTTGACGGTTAACAGAATCTTTTCACTCCACTCATCAACTCTGCCGTTGGCGATCGTCCATCCTGTAACCCCCTCTGACACGATTTCTGGAACTCCGCCAACCTTGCTCGCAATAACAGGTTTCTTCATCAGAGACGCTTCAAGGACTGTTGTGGGGCAACAGTCGAGTTCGGATGCGAGCACGTACAAGTCACACGCTGTTAACATTTTTCGGACCATCTCCATGTTCGATACGTTACTAACGAAGTGTACATTCTGAAGGTTGGAGTAAGCTTCCTTCACCAACCTCAGATGATGTTGGTCGATTGACTCGCCCTCTGCAATGTAGAAGTGGATGCTTCTTAATCTCTCCACGACTGGCCTTAGCCCAAGCAGGCCTGCCACCTTGGGGTATACGGTATGATTTTGAATTATCGCTACTGATGGGCTCTCAAAGTCTAGGCCCTTTTGAGGATAGAACTCCTGCGGATCAACCCCTTGATAAACCACCTCCGTTGCTTTTCCCGGCAAATAGTGCTGCACCACCCGTTGGAGCCATTTGCAAATTGGAGTCACCCTCCTAGCGGTTGCCAGTCCAATCCAGTTGTAGGCGAATTGCTGAGCTCCAAGGAAACGTCTTCGTGTACTCGCCTTTGAGAACCATGCCCAATATTCACGCCACCAATCTCCTCGCAGGTGCACTATCTGTGGTATTTGCTTTCCCGTTCTCACCGCTGATAACTTCAATTGTGCTGCGTAAAGCGCGCTATCTGTATAAATTAAATCGGGATCCATCGCCACAGTTGCATTGATCGTTTGATCTCCAAGAATTTGAATACGCAGTTTCTCAGCGAATCTGCTGCTGCGCCAATGCGGTGATGGATATTCCGGAACCATAATTTCCCAATCTAGTTTACCGCTAAATTCCTCTGCCATTCGACTTATCATTCTACTCTTGAACGGAGCGGCGAGAAACAGGACCTTAACCACCGAAATCACTCACCATCCTGAGAGTCCCCGATTCCGCGTCCACTCTATTACAGTAAGCTGAAAGTTCCCAAGAGCAATTACAACATCTGCAAGAAAGGATGGGGGTCAGCAAAGTGAAAGGAGTGACTTCTTTGAAGCATAGCGAGCGAATGACTCAATCTCACTCTCGCAAGATTAAGCTTAGTTGCGATCAACCTGAATCTACCCCAAAGCCTATTGGTGCGAGCTTTAACTTTAGCTGGCTACAGACATCACGGAATCCACAAAAGCAGATATGCCTCTTGCACTGATTTAGGTTGAATTTGTTATGAAGTTCTATTTGTCTAAAAAACGGCATCTTCCAATCTTAAGATTAAGCAACCCAGTTGAAGAACACTACCTCTGGGATGTTCGTGGGTTCATTAAATATTTGCAACGCAAAAGGCAACGGCCCATCGAGACGATCAGCAAGTACTGGTCGGATCTTGTGAGATCATCATTCAAAAATCGTGACTGGGTGCAACATCCTATGCATATCCTTGAAGCGGGTGCACATATTGGTAGTGATACTGAGCTAATGCATGTCACCTGGCCTCATGCTCGTATCTTTGCGTTTGAACCGAGCCCTGCAGTTTTTGATCGGCTCCAAGCCCGAAAACTTGGACCCAACGTCCTCTGTTTTCCGTTAGCGCTCAGTACACAAAATGGGGAGCAAAAATTTTACGTCGATGATCAAGATCCTGATGCAGGAACAAGTTCACTTCTAAAAGCTACGGAATGGTACAAAAATGGTCGTGCATCCAAGGAATATGAAATTCTCGTGCAAACGCGTACACTGGATTCTTGGGCGAATGAGCAACAAGTTGACTATGTTGATTTGATGTGGCTTGACTTGGAAGGCATGGAATTACCTGTTCTACAACACGGGACGAAACTCCTATCCACAGTCAACCTACTGTATGTTGAGGTTAATTTTCAGATTTTGCGAGAGAACTATACCATGTGCCAAGACTTACTCACGTTTCTAGAGACAAACGGCTTCGTACCATTGTGGAAAGATGTGAGTGCGCAATTGGGCAAAGACTTTTGCGGTAATGTGCTGTTAGGTAGGAAAAAGTAGCCTAGGCCTCTTTCATTCTTCTAATTCGATCACTGGCTCCATTATGCTTCTCAACACGTAGACCGAAGGGTTCATACACAATTCAACCCTACTGGTTGCAACCGCTGACGTTGGGAATTAATGTGCAACTATTCGATAGGGTTCTAGTTACAGGAGGAGCCGGCTTCATAGGAAGTCATACCGTGGATGCATTGCTCAACGCTGAAATTGAAGTTTGGGTACTCGATAATTTATCCACCGGATTAAGAACCAACCTCATCCAACGCAAACGAAATCATCGATTCCACTTCATCAGAGGAAATATACGCAATCTCAAGACCGTTGAGAAGTTAACGAGGACAGCTGACGCGATTATTCATCTCGCAGCAATCGTCAGCCCCTTCATATCCGTCCAAAGACCTGAGATCACAAACGACATCAATGTTGGAGGAACATTGAACATTCTTAGAGCAGCTTCCAAGCATAGAGTGAAGAAGATCGTCTTTGCATCATCCTCATCCGTCTACGGCGATACCGGAAAGCATGCACGCATCAATGAGAATGCACCAACGAACCCTATGACTCCATACGGGGCCTCAAAATTGGCAGCGGAGAAATACTGCCAAGCTTTCTGTTCTACCTATGAAATCAATGCAGTGTCACTTCGATACTTCAACGTCTACGGAGAAAGACAGAAAGATAACCCATACAGCGGCGTAATGGCAATTTTCGTAAATAAACTCCTCAACAATCACCGGCCAGTCGTTTTTGGTGACGGCAGGCAAACACGCGATTTTATTCACGTAACCGACGTAGCAAGGGCAAATTTGATCGCACTGCAATGTTCTCGGGGAAGGGGAGAAGCTTTCAACATTGGCACTGGAACAGCAACCTCGATTAACGAAGTATACACACTCATCGCACGTCAGACGGTGAACCCACATCTAAGGCCGATTAGAAAACCCCCGAGAACTGGCGACATAAGGGACAGCTGCGCTGATGTGAGAAAAAGCTGGGTAACCTTAGGTTTCAAGCCAAGAATCTCACTAAATGCCGGACTAGACGATATGATTCGTAAACTTCGTCGTTAGAGACTCATCCCGAATCTTTACCAGCAATTTCGGCATTTACCTTCGAAAAACTTGCCTCAAATATGTTTCGTTAAACTGCTGAACGTGCTTCCGTCTCCTATCAGGCAGAAGCGGATTCCGATGAAATCAACCCATGACGTGGAATGATAGCAACTTCCGAGCAAAAGCACCGTAACCCTGGAGCCTAAACTATTCTTAATTCTCCGTCCTTCGTAATCAGGCGAACGTGTGGGATTGGGACAATGAACTTGCCTCCGTTTTCCAAATATTCCTTCTCCTCCTGCTTTATTTCGTCGAGAAAGCCATAAGGCAAAATTAAGTAATAGTCAGGTCTTTCTGCTCTTGCCTTCTCCTTCGAGATTATCGGTATCCAGGTGCCAACCATCATC
>CAYWMG010000302.1:0-1796 GCA_964459245.1 uncultured Candidatus Bathyarchaeia archaeon | reverse complement strand
CGCCGTTTTGTTCTGCCAGCCTTAGTGAGTTAAGGTAACAGTTGCGGAGCAGCGCGTCCTCTCCGTCGTCACCGCCGTGCCAAATTGGCCCAACGGTATGGATAACATGTTTCGCGCTGAGCCGGTAGCCCTTAGTAATTCTAGCCTCTCCAGTAGGGCATCCTCCCAACCGTCTGCATTCCTGTAGAAGCTCGGGCCCAGCTGCACGATGAATTGCTCCGTCAACTCCGCCACCTCCGAGCAAAGTTGAGTTTGCAGCGTTAACGATCGCATCCACTTTCTGCCTGGTAATATCACCTAAGACTGCTTGGATTCTCTCGTTCATGCTCTAACAACCTACGCTTGAGAGCTTGTTATCATTTAGCATGTTCATAAGACAAGCTCATACAACCAGCAGTATTCGTGGATCGCAACCAAGTTTCAAAATTAGAAGGGGACAGGCGGTCCAAAAACCGCCTCATCAGTTCACTTGTCAGCATTCTTTAGAAGCTTCTTCCCATGTTCAGCTATCTTATCGCGTGTCTTTGAATTACCCAGGACTGCGGCAACGGTTGCTCCTATAGCAAATGCAGCAAATGCGACCGCAAAGCTTCTTCTTGAATCTCCACTCATTCTTTCTCAACCTCCTATCAATTTGATACAATTGGAGCAGCATAGCAAGCGTGGTATATTAGTGTACCGTTAATGAAACACTAATATACTATCGGAGTAGTATGGAAAAGTATGACAGCACTAGCGGTTTGGACGAGGCCAACTAGGCCTCTTCCTGTACTTGATCAGCCAATGCTGTGGCCAGATTCGAGGTGAAATTGTTGGTAAAATGCCTCAAATGTGGAGAAGAAGTCATTGCGCCACCAAAAGAATGGGACATGCATCCTAAGGACGGTCGAGGACCGGCGCTGCATATCAAACACTATTCATGCCCGCACTGCGGGAAGAAGTTTCGATTAGCAACAAAACTACTAGTCGCCTAAACTCTCGGCCTACTAACTTTGATCTTCCCCTGTTTTTTTCGTTCCCGTCCGAGTGTGGTTAGATGTCTTCTCCCACCTTGCTGCGCAGTATCTGATACCATTCAGGAAGAGTGAAATCGTCTATTCTGTAATCGGCCCGGTAGGGTTTGATGTCTAATACAGGGGTTCCATCGAACATGTCTAGTCCAGAAACGATTACCGTACTCCGATTGATTCGGAGTAACCTTACCAAACTCAATCCGATCGGGTTCGGTCTTGTGGGTGAGTCGATTGCGAATACTCCTACTGATGGTAATTGGTCTAATGTGAACCCTTTTCTCAATAATCGTCTTGGCTTAACCTTGAGAGCTCCCTTCTGATCAGGGCGAAGTTTGTGTAGATAGTTCAGTACGAATATGTGCGAGAAGCCCTCTAAGCCGTCAAGCGCTTCTTGATATTCTGGGAAGATCACGATTCTTGATTCCCAGTCATCTGCACGCGCTTTAATCTCATCATCAGAAGCATCAGTCCTAACTGTCCCGATGGGTTTCAAGGAGATACTCATCACATTCCGCCCTTCGAAACTCATTAAGGCCTGTTCCGTTATTGAACTTGAGTGTCTGACCTCTGGCTTCGATCTAGATTGGGGGTGGCGATTGTTCCCGTTTATCGCGTGGAAGTTTGCACCATTTCAGGAACGTTTCAGACGGTGGATCGTCTTCGTACAGGCGTAGTCTCTTCGACTCGAGCAAGTTAGGGTGCATGCCTATGTGTTCAGCTGCTGTGATGAGTTTATGATTGGCTGCCGATGCCCCATCATAAACAATCTTGGCTTCTTCGCGC
>CAYWMG010000301.1:0-3499 GCA_964459245.1 uncultured Candidatus Bathyarchaeia archaeon | reverse complement strand
TGCATGCCACAGCTGTGTACGCGACTAACTCCCATCCTATGTTAGAAATTACGGCGGTCGTTAGATGTCCAAAAAAGATTGCTGGTGGGAGAAGAAAAATGGTGGTTGTGATCATCACTAGCGCTGACAGATCTATAGCATCCTGCTCCCGCTTGATCAAGATTCGTTTATGCAACACTATAAATAAAGCCCAAACGAGTCCAGCGGTGAAGACGAGCACGTCGCCGAAGGCTTGGCCTTGAGTTAAAGTGGACAGGTCGCCATTAGTTGTGATCATTAATGCTCCCACCACACCAAAGAGGACGCCTAGCTTCTTGCGCGAGCTGAAGGATTCCTGAAACATCCACCAACTCAACACCGCCACGACCAAGACATTGAGATCGATAAGGAGCGCCGTTTTAGCCGGCGTCGTGAATAGGAGTCCTAAGTATTGCAGTGAGAAACCAAGACCGTTAAGCAGCCCCAACGTCCAAACCGACGTTTGCTTCAACGAGCCGATACGAAATTGTCTACGAAGTATCAGCAACACAAGTATTGTGCTGGCTGCGAGCGCGAGGCGTAGGAAAACGAAGTTGTAGGCATTAACGTATGCCAACCCAATCTTGACACTTACGAAAGAACTGGCCCAGAGAATACTTGATAGGACGAGAAGGCTGAGCGCACCAGTTGTGGATGCATCTTCATGCAAAGGCAGCGCAGTCATTTCTCGTGGTTTAAAGTTGTTCGCCTACGCGATATTTGTAAATGGTGTGTCCCAACAATTCATCGTAAACCAGGCTTGGTTTCCAACCGGGGACTTTGAAGTCGTGAGATACTACTCGGCAGCCAACTTTCAGCTCATTCTCAAATTTCGGGCGAAGGCGTTCATTCGCGCTTGATGTTAAGTAGAGCGTGACAACGTTTGCTGGCGAGATATCGATTTCGAAGAAGTTGCCTTGTATAATCTTCACCTTCTCCTGCAGGCCTAGACGAAGAATCTCTATCTTGGCTCGCTCCAAAAGATCTTCACGCAAATCGACTCCCGTAGAATGGGCGCCTACGTCTTTAGCTGCGAGTATTATCAGTCGACCATCTCCGCAGCCAAGATCGTATAGAGTCTCATTTGGTTTGAGTTCTGAGAGTTCAAGCATTTTTCTAGCCACCTCTATGGGAGTTTGTACGAACGGTGCAACGCTCAAGCATTATCACTTAGAAGATACATTTGTTTCAGGTGTATCGTCTCTCAACTTCTGACCTTTCATTCTTGGATGCCTTCGGACTCGCTGGGAAGCCTTTCTCTTTCTTCCCGGTCCACTTGACGTCTTCTTCCAGAAAGTGAAGAGTCACTTCTTTGAATTGGGCATAAATTTCTTTTAACTCATTTTCAGCGAACGTGTCAATAAAGGAGGGATTTCTCAGCCAACTGTCCCAGCCTTTAACGCTCTCGAATAAGGCTGAATTCATCTTAATCAATGATGCGTATAATCCGAGTCGATCGTTTGGATCGAGTTTCTTGATCTCCTCGAGAGCCTTCGATCTCTCTTCTGCCCAAGACAAGTTTGATAGAACTCCTACTACTGTAGCTCGTGACCTATTTTCAACCGTAATTTAGGCTTATTCCTGTTGCTTGCGCCTATTCAACGGCATAGGGTCGTTCGCTAAAGCTAATCAGGATGTGATGCTCTCTTGCACTTACTAGAGTTGGAACTACTATTGAAACAGATTGAACCGCAGGTAATCAAGATCGCTGAAACCGGTCTCTGTTTAGAAGGGGTTCAAAGGATGGCAGAGGTGTATGGTGCGCAGGATTGGTTGAAGCGATCCAGGCAGCTTCAACCTAATGATTCCGAGTTTTTGATCGAACTAGCCGGACGGTCATGTTACAGGAGTTTCGGCGTCGGATTGAACCCAAACGTTACCAAGGTGCGAGATAACCCTAGAGATTATTTACAGAATGTTTTGGAGAAAGGCGATGGCAGCATCCTTGAGCATGCCTGCGTGACTTTTGCGTTTCTGAACGTGAGTCGCATCTTTACACATGAACTAGTCAGACACCGGGCGGGAACGGCGATAAGTCAAGAAAGTTTGAGGTATGTTCGGCCGCGCGAGATTGATATTTGGCTTCCGCCCGATCTTAAGACTGTGTCCGAAGAGTTCGCAGGCACTATTGAAGTGATCAAGACCCGATATCGTGACCTTGAGAGTAAATTTGATTGGGATAAAATGAGCTTCGAACAGAAGAAACGGATTACTTCAGCATTGCGGAGAATACTTCCGGACGGGTTAGCAACTAATATTGTCTGGACAGCGAATCACAGAACCCTCCGTTGGGTTATTGAGATGCGTACCGACCCCAGCGCAGAGGTTGAGATTCGCACGGTCTTCGGAAAGGTTGCTGAGATTTGTATGAAAGATTATCCAATTTTATATTCAGATTTTGCGCCAAAGCAGCTCTCTGACGGCACGTTTCAATACGTTCCTAAATTCTCGAAAGTATAATCAGAGGAGTCCGTATGGTGGAACCATTTTGGAAGACTTCCATCTCTAAGGTTGAACCTAACAAGATTCTTGTGCGCGGATACAATCTGATGGATTTAGTTGGTAAGTATACATACGCTGACTTGACGTATCTACTTTGGCGTGGCGAGTTACCATCGGCGAATCATTCGAAGATGATGGATATGCTGCTCACTGTATGCTTGGAACATAGTCTCAACGCCCCTTCCGTTGACGCCGCCGTATTTGTAGCATCGTCAGGAGTTCCACTCCAATCTGCAGTCTCAGCCGGTATCGCAGCCATGGGTGAATGGCATGGAGGAGCCATTGAAGAGGCTGCTAAGATGCTTCAAGAAGGCGTGGCCCTTAAGGATAAATCAGAGCAACAAATCGCAGAAGAAATTCTGCGAACCAAAAGTTCCAGACGGGAAAAAATCAGCGGTTACGGACATGCAACTCACACTGCTGACCCTCGCACGAAGCGGTTACTGGAGTTAGCCAAGGAAACTGATCTCTATGGGCCACACGTGAAGTTGGCGCTCGCCATAGAATCTTTGACCGACAGATTCTTTCGAAAGCGTTTGATCTTGAACGTTGACGGATGCATCGCCGCTATAGCCTCAGACATGGGCTTCGACTGGCGTCTTGGCAAGGGATTCTTTATCGTCAGCAGAACGCCTGGGCTTGTTGTGCACGCTTATGAGCAAATGTACTTTGAGAAACCATACAAAGTGCCCCCCTGGAGTGAGATTGGTTATACTGGAGTTTCTGAACGCAGAGTTCCAAGAAACTGACTCATTCCCACGTATGAAGATTCACAAAGACTCTCTCAGCGCACTACGAACCTTCTCGAAGCCTTCGGAACGTGTGCTCGTGGGGTCGTGTACTCGATGTCGTTAGAGAAGCAAAAAAGTGGATTTGCGTTAGATTCCAGGGATGTTCGTTATTGTTGAAGAGGTTCTTGGTTAATGCTCTTTTTGCAGAATCGTTACATCACATTTCGCTAGCTTCTTGAATTCCTCTG
>CAYWMG010000300.1:0-3355 GCA_964459245.1 uncultured Candidatus Bathyarchaeia archaeon | reverse complement strand
GCTATTTTCCAAAATATGATTTTGCTCGATGTCTTGTTAGGTAGAGGATGATGATTGGGTAGATTACAATCCCTATTGTTCCAATTCGAAAACTTATGGCGGTCGCTGACGCGATCAGGCTAGCGATGGAGGAGATGAGGGTCCATTTCCACGCCCAGACTCGACCATTCCAGAGTCCGTACGCGAGTACGAAGGATGCTATTCCGGATAGTATTAATGCAATGTAGAAGAGCACGTCCAGTATTCCTCCAAATCTGAGGATTATAGTGACTTTCAATGTTGGGATTGAGATAGTGGCGAGAGTCAATGACAAAATCATCACTCCAATATCTAACCCACCTAGTATCATGATTAAGACCGCGATTACGCTAACCCCCATTGGTCTCATCTGTGATGGTGGTCGTGGTGGCACCAACGCTGGTGCCCAGGTCTGGGTAGGTGTAGATTGGTGAGGCTGCCTTAATTCTGGGAGCTGATTCCGAGGTTGAGCCGGTAGGTGTGTGTTGATCTGAGGGAGAACGATTGGTTGGATTAGACGCCCACACTTGATACAGAAGTTTTGATTAGCATGAACCTGGTTTCCGCATCCATCACAGAACGGCGTAACAATCCCTGAGTGCGTCACCGAGCGTGGTTGCATAAAACCGTAACTGATCATTAGTTAAAAAATTGTGGTCAGTTTCCGGGTTGATATGTTGAAAAGGAAAGCACTAAATGCTAACTCATAGGAACAGCCGCAGGTCGAGAACCGTAAGTTAGGTTGTGAATCGCCAACGCCCGTAAAAGACCCTAGTAAGATTGTGTGGGCTTGTGATGTTGTGGCGATGGGCGGAACATTTGACGTTCTCCATAGAGGCCATCGTAGTTTATTGAAACTGGCATTCACGGTTGGCAAAACGGTGATAATTGGTGTTACGAGTGACTCCTTCGCTCGAGATCTTCACAAGCCACATAAAGTGGACTCTTACCTCTCGCGGAAGAAGGATCTTGAAGAACTATTACGAAAGTGGGGCGTCCTCTCGAGAGCAAGGATAGTAGAGTTAACTGATCGATATGGGCCTACTGCTAAGGATTCCGAAATCCAAGCTCTCGTGGTGAGCAAACGCACTCTCAAGACGGCGTACGAGATCAACCGACGTCGCAGAGTGAAAAGGCTTCGTGCGCTGAAGATTATTCCAATCGATTTAGTCCTGGCTCAGGATAAACGTGCGATATCTTCAACGCGAATTAGGAGAGGCAGGATAGATCGCGAAGGGAGAGTTGTCGGGTAGATTAACGCGCTCCCATTCTTGTTCAGGATTTGGGTTGAGAGCTTACAATTAGCTAGACGTAAGCCCAGAGCTTGTATGCTGATGATTGCTTACAAATTTGGGTGCAGGTACAGGCAGGTTTAGGAGCGAACTCTGCGGGGACCCAGGGTTCCAGCGAGAAGAGTGGCTCCTGGACTCCGCACCTTAGGCAGAAGACTCCTTCATATGTCCAGGCGAAACGGTCATTGCCGCAAATACATATAGGCTCTGCGTATTCAAAGTCTGCGCTTGAGAGGCGTCGCGTTTTAGCTACGAACTGGAGAGTTTGATACCTACGTCTTTTCCATTCAAGGTAACATGCTTTGTTGCCACAGAGTTTTCTCGGTCTCCCGAATACATACTGGAGAGTTTGCCCGCAGATGATGCAGTGGCTGGTTTTCTCCATAATCCATAGCTCCGGGAATAGATTACCCTTGAGTGAGCATGTAGCTCTTAACACCTTTATGGTCCAGATTGATTAATGCACCGTGAAGGATGCCCTCACCGTACTCGCTGCCTGGGTTTAGGCAGAGTGTTCTTCCAATTTTAACAAATCCACGAGATTCATGAATGTGGCCATGCAATCCTAAGATAGGTTCGTGCGTCTCGATGGCTCGCCGAACTGCTGTGCTGCCTACGTGTATCGTGTTTACTCTTCCTCCTTTTACAACCGGTTTCTGCGTTGGGTCCAATTCCGGTGCTAAATCTATTGGGGTGTTGTATGGGGGGCAGTGTAGGTTGAAAATGCATCTTTCCATATGTTGGACCTTCTGGGTCAGTGCTCCAATTCTTCTAGCGAGTTCCTCGTCTGAACATTCGCGTGGGCTATGCCATGGTGTAAAGTTTGTCCATCCACAGGTGATCATTTCATATTTCTCGTCTATCAACACGATCTCGTTCTCTGGATAAATTAAGGTTGACGAAGACTGGAGAATTTGGTCGATGTCGAATCGATCATCGTTTCCAGGGCTGATGTAACATTTCACATCGCTCCCTTTCAGTCGGGTCGCCGCTATGGAGTCCCATCGCTTGACGCCCTCAATCATTACATTGGTGAATAAGGCTTCGACGCGTTCCTTGTCCATTTGCAGTTTCTCAACTTCACTTTGAGTAGTGGAATATGGGTAATGTCCAAGGTTCCTAATCCTCTTCTCTAGCGCTACTCTTTCATCGCTGGTCTTCATGACGTCTCGAGTACCTAGGAAGTCGGCGATGGCTGTCCCATCGGGTTGTTCCACGATGCCAACCATCATCTTTCCTGTAACATCACCGCCCAAGACTAGGACATTCGCTTTATAGAACTTGGCTGCGTTGATGAACTTGATGAAACATACATCGGATCCATGAACATCCGAAGTGAAAAATATTCTAGTAGTTCCCATTGCGAGAGCCACATTGGCGTTAGGTTCAATTCGTCTCTATAACGTGTTCTGATACAGGAAGTATGGCCGTGAATTCTCACTGCATAATGGCTCACGTATCCTCGTTTTCTGGTTTTTTGCTAATTTTTCTCGAAATTGACACGGGGCTCGAAAAATCGTTGCATCGATAGTTTCATGAAATTTGCAGATCCGTCGCATTATGCAACATATTCTGAACCTGAATTTACGTCAACTAGTAATTTTTGAGAAAAATCAGTGTTCCTCGGATGTACGTATTTTCCAGCGATCTCTCAACAATCCAATTTGTTGGATCATGCTATAATCAGCATGTCCTCTCCTGGACTATGGGGGTTAGCTTGTTGGAAGAATTGGCCTGCTCCGATGAGGGTTGTAAATTAGTCACGGTTCGTAGCTGTGGTCGTCATCGTTTAGTAGAGGTCTTGCATGATTTAGTTTCTCCATCGTAACCGAGGTCGCTCTTGCATTTCGTAGAGTATGATTCTTATCGCATGTAGTACACATGGCTCAGGTGTCTTGTGAAGACTAGTTCTTCCAGATTACTGATCGACTCAGGATGATCGTGACAACTAGTTCGGGTGTAACTGATACTTTTGTTGTTGGCAGGAGAATGTTGAACGCACGCAATTCGACTGAAGGGAGATTGTTTCTGAAATCCAGGTTATT
>CAYWMG010000299.1:0-2509 GCA_964459245.1 uncultured Candidatus Bathyarchaeia archaeon | reverse complement strand
AAGAACATCCATTGATTGGGGCATGTTGTTAAGTCTCGAAAGAGTTTCAACACCCGTAGCTAATAACAAGTATTGTTGGCAACCCGGATGGAAATCGAACAAGTTTCAACCGCCGATAAACGATCTTGGCAGCTTACCTCCATTCTCGTCAGTACTAGATTGTGACTTCTACCAACTTTTTCCACAATTTTTTGTTTGTCACGTATTGAATGCTTCTCTTTTCTGACTGAGGATCCCTCTGTTACAACTCGCGTGATCAAGCGTCGATAGGTGCGGCAAAGCGATCTCCTAATTACGTGGGTGAGTTAGTCGGTTTAATCAAATTGTGAGGCCTTTGTAATGAGACCTGAGATTGTTGTTAGGCCGCCAGGTCCGCAAGCTAGGAGGATAATTGAACGTGATCGGAGAGTTATTTCGCAATCTATGGTTCGGAATTATCCTCTAGTGTTGAAGCGTGCTTATGGTGTGAATCTTGAGGACGTTGATGGAAACCGGTTTTTAGACTTCAATTCTGGAGTTGCCGTGATGAGTCTTGGTTGGTCGCATCCACGGATTGTGGAGGCCGTCGAGAGGCAGGTGAGGAATTTGACTCACGCTGCGTTTTTAGATTTCTATTCTGATCTTCCCGTCCGCGCTGCTGAGCTTCTTGTCTCGTTCATGCCTCAAGGGTTGAATCGTGTCTACTACACTAATTCCGGCGCAGAGACTATAGAGGCGGCTCTCAAGCTTTCGAGGTACTATACTGAACGTAAGTATTTCATCTCATTCTACGGAGGGTTCCACGGGCGCACTTACGGCGCGTTGAGTTTAACGTCTACCAAGGTATTGCATCGTAAACACTTCGGACCCTTTCTTTCCGTAATTCATGCACCTTACCCGAATCCGTACAGGTGGCCGAAGGGGCCTGACCGTGAGCCTTGCGAGATTGAGGCGATGCGGTACATTGAGGAGGAGATCTTCAAGAGCGAGGTAGCTCCTGAAGAGATTGCCGCGGTCTTCGTGGAACCGATTCAAGGAGAGGGAGGTTACGTCGTTCCTCCGAAACGTTTTCTGCAAGATTTAAGGAAACTCTGCAGCAAGTATGGTATCCTCTTGGTGGCTGATGAGATACAGTCAGGATGTTTTCGCACGGGGAAGTTTCTGGCTAGTGACCATTTTGATATTAAGCCTGATATTGTCTGTTTGGCCAAAGCGTTAGGTGGAGGGTTGCCGCTTGGCGCCGCTGTCTCCAGCGAGAAAGTGATGAGCTGGCCACCTGGAAGTCATGCCAGTACATTCGGAGCAAACCTTGCCTCAGCAGCTGCCTGTGAGGCTACTCTGAATATTATGAAGGAAAAAGGGTTTGGCCGAAGGATAGAGGAGAAAGGTAACTATATCATGAAACGCCTAAGAGAACTTCAAAAGCAATGCCCGCTCATCGGCGACGTCAGAGGTTTAGGCTTGATGATTGGGATCGAACTGGTGGAGGACCAGCATAGCAAAAAGCCAGCTAAGAAATCGAGAGATTCCGTCGTTACTCGATGCTTCGAGAATGGGCTGGCGGTTATGGGCGCAGGTGAATCAGTCATAAGACTCGCTCCACCTTTGATAATGGAGTACGAAGACATCGACATTGGCCTATCAATCCTTGAAAGATCCATACACCAGGTCCAGAAGGGACGCTAATGCGTTACCATGATGGATGACCGTCAAGCGTAAATCGATTTGAAGAATAGATTCCAACCGTAGCCCAAAACCAGTCACTTTGGTAAGAGTTTACTTCTGGTACCACTTTCTCTTGGTCTCGATGTTTGGGTTGTTCGGGCCACTGCCGCGTGGTACGTAGATGACTTTGCCCGGGTGGGCGAGGGGTTTACCTTCAAGTCGGTCGCGTAGCCAGTCGGTCATTACGCAAAAACTGGCCTCCGATTCTCCGCTGCGCATGCCGATCGAGAGCGAGTGATGTTGGTCAGCCATTACCCATAACTCGGCTGGTACCTTCAACTTGTCAAAGAGTGGGTAAATCTCATCAAGGGGTGCCCGTGGGTCGTACTCACCAACCGTCATAACTAGAGGGCACCGTATTCGTTCCATGTAGCCGTCCATCGTCATCTCCTGCATCAGCCGGTCAAGCGTCTCCTCATCCCCAGCTTGGGTGAGAAATGCGAATAACTGTTTCCAGCGCGGCGACTCGAGATCGGTTTGAATGTATTTGCTGCAGATGGAGGCCTGTGATGCAGCGGTTGCTTTAATCCTCTGATCTCGAGCGGCGAAGCGCAATCCCCAGAATGATCCGAAACTGTTAGCGTGGAGCGCCACTTTTCCAGAATCAATTTCCGGACGTTTGAGGAGGAAATCCAGAGCCGTACTTGCTGCTTGCTCATAATTGTCGGCTGTGAGTTGAATGCCCCGCATGTTACTCTCAGGCTGCCCCGGACCGTCAAATGAAAAGACGTGCATGCCACGTCGGTGCACGATGTTGAAGTTAGGGTTCGGATACTTCTCCTTGAAAGTGTCACATCCTGGAATG
>CAYWMG010000298.1:0-4722 GCA_964459245.1 uncultured Candidatus Bathyarchaeia archaeon | reverse complement strand
CAAGTCGCTCCTGTTCTTTCCGGTTACTTCCGCGAGCCCAGAACTAATGAGCCCTTGCTGAAAATGGTTTACGAGGATGGGACATCAAAGATAGATATGCTCGACCCGAAACGTATGCTTGAAAGCGGGTTGGAGAAAGCTATGATGTATTCGCGTAGAATCAATGCATCCATTAATACACACAGCGCGGAAGAGGATAGTGCATCTAAACCTACCGTTCCATTCAAACCAGTTCTGCCGGGTTCATCCAGTAAGAACCTGCGGTCTGCCGCGTAAAATAGGATCGTCGTTCGCGTCCCATGCGTGTATGCCAGCATTTTGGTTTGGTGTTTGGCTGTTTCACTCATTGAAATATATCAAACTGTGTCATGCGTTATCTTGGACGTAGCGGCTCGATGAATACTGCGGTTAGAAGAAACCTCTACACAAATCACGGCGTCAAAATGTTACTACGTCAGATGCTCACTCAAGAGTTAGAGCTCATTCCCGAATATGATCAGAATCTAGGCTTCCGTTATCCGGAAGCTGAGCGATTCCTATCCGGCCCCGTTACTGAGACTCTGTACATTATCAGGCAACTATACGAAGCAGGGATTCTGCTAAAGAAATATCGAGACAAAGCCGTTGCTTGCCCATCATGTCTGTCACCTGCTGTCTCAGTAAGGTACCTGTGTGTCTCTTGCAGCTCGTCTAATATCGAAAAAAGGCGAATTGTTCGACATCAGACATGCGGCTTCTCAGATGTCGAGGAATCCTTTGTGAGGGAGGAAGGCTACATGTGTCCTAGATGCAAGGAGATACTCTCGAAGACTGATTTGCAGGAAGCCTCTCTGAATTTCAGATGCAAGGAGTGCGGAGAGTCTTTCGAACAACCGACTTGGATGCACGGCTGCAGAAAATGCAAGTTCAATTTTACTCTGAATGAGGCTAGTTTCATCGATGTCTTCTCGTATGTTCTAAGTGCGGATGTGAGAAGTGATTTGGAGGGTTCGACAACGTCTATCGCTCCGATCCGGATAATGCTTGAGGAACTTGGGTTCAACGTACCTAATTCGGCTTCACTTAAAGGAAAATCAGGAAACTTGCAGCCTTTTGATCTCATTGCTAAGGGCAGAGTAGAAGGAAGAGACGTTGTGATTGCGTTGGACATGGTATGTTCAACTGAGCCGTCCGATGTGGTTCCGGTTTCGTCGCTGATGGGTAAACTCATAGACACGGGGGCTAACGTAGGGGTCCTGATAGCTATCCCCGGCATAACTCAGGCCGGAAGGAATCTCGCCGAGTTATACGATATCCTTGTTATCGAAGCGGAAAATGCAAAGAATGCAGCTGAGCAGTTTGAGAGGCGAGTCAGGACAATCGTTCAACGTGTGAAGTGACGAAAGTCGGAGCTCTTATATGCAAACAGCTGCCTCTACTCTGTCGTGAACCCATGAAGAAGATTCATGGTTGGTTCATAATCTTCATCGGCTACGTTTTCAGCTTACTCGCAATAGCGATACTCATCGCATATCTGCAGAACTTTATGAGCATCATTGGGGCCAATCCGTACGTCATATTAATGTTCCTCTGTAGCTTAGCGCTGAATGTTATGGGAGCGTATGTCATTCATCGCTGCAGGGAATAAGAGCCTCGTCTTCAGCTGCGACGAACGCGTGGATACGTGTGCTGGCTGAATGTTGACCGCAACTTTGTAGTTTACACATCTTCTTTGAGCCCCGTGCGGTGGTGTGTAGCGGCGCTGTTGATTGTGATGTTGGGTCGCTAGCGTGACCCCACGAGGGTAGAGTGCCTCTCTACCCTCCCAAACTCTTGAATCTCGTCCCCACGAAAAAGGTCCCACGTCAATACCGTCTTGTCTGCATGGAACGTTCGACTGTTACATACGCTTCGTTATACTGCCTCAAGATTGCTTGAACGAACAGATGTGACATTCTTGGAAACACGCCTCAAAAACGGTGCCACCGCCACTATTGTACGAAGGCCTCTTGTCGTTGCGGAGCGAGCTTTGCTTCAGCTTGCGTCCTCAGTAGTGCGAGGAGATCCCATCAAGAGTCTGATTGAGTTAATCACCAATTCGGATGACAGTTACAGACGCATGGGTTTGAAGAATGATCCTTCTTACGGTAGAATCATAGTCAGTCTAGACCGAGCGGGAAACGGTTTCACGGTGCTCGATTTCGCAGAAGGGATGAATGGAGACAGCATGGACGATTGTGTTGGTACCTATGGTAGCGAAGCGAGTGGAGTCAAGGATGGACATTCCGTTCGAGGATTCTATGGGAGGGGCCTAAAGGAAGCCGTATTGGGATTAGGTGTCGGCGACATCAAATCCATCAAGAATGGCTACATTTACGAGTGCTATCTGAAAGAAGACGGTACATACGTGAGAATCAAACAAAGGCGCGCGGGACTCCTAGACTATCTGGACTTAGGTATACCCTGTGGCAAGAATGGAACAAGAGTCCACGTCTCGATCTTGAACATCAAGAGACTGCCACCGTGGACTTGGATGAGTTATGCCTTATCGCACCATTACTGTCTCCGAGACATCATGCAGTCGACTCAGAGGAGAGTGATTCTATCAAATGGCGAAAGGAATGAGATACTCAGGTATGAACCACCAACTGGCAAACTAATTCTGTCAAAACGTCGGATCCCGATCCCAGAGTTCAAGGCCACCGTGGATTTGAATGTTTACATGGCTGACGGCCCGCTGAGCCAAGAGGGTTATACTAGAAACGGTGGACTCATTATCCGCAGTCGCAACGCGATTCATGAATCCACGCTGTTCAAGTTCGATTATAACCCCTACGCCTCACGCATCTTTGGAGAAGCTCGTTGCGATTTCATAGATGAACTGATGTCTAGAGGCGAACTCGTTGTAAACGATAAACGGGACGGGTTGGATCACCATCATGCCTTTACAAAACTTCTTCGAAAGGTCGTAGAGAATGAACTCCAACCGATCATAGACCGAGAAGCTGCTCGCCAAAACAATGAAAGCAGAGGGATCAACGACGATTTGAGGAGACGGCTCACAAACGTCCTTTGGGAAATAAACAAGCTAGCAATTCGGTTATTGAAGGCCTCGGCTATTCGTCAAGACGGCTCAAGATCGGTTAGCGATAGTTCGCGGGAATCAGAGGAGTCTGACGAGCGGCGGACAGCGAAAAGGTCAGGCTATCCAATTCTCTTCAGAGGAATCAGGTTGAACTCATATCAGGATCCGAAAGTTCGAGTAACTCTAGACAAAGGCACGGGTATCATCAACATTGCAAAAAAGGCACCTTCTGTGGCAATGTACTATGAGGACAACCAGGAGAGTCGAGAATTCCTAGCCCTTGTTGCTGAACTGATTAGCGATGCCGTCTTTCTTGAGCTGGCAGAAAACATGACAAAGAGCTACGGAATCGAGGCGGTGTCGGCAACTTATACCGACTTGAAGAATAGATATTCTCACTTGATCCATAAATGCATGCAAAGTGATGTCGCGTCAGACATGATAAGTCCAACTTCGAAGATCGAGTCAGTCGGGTGAATCATGCCTCCTTGGAAGCGATCGAACTTGCGAGATCTAAAAATTCGCCTTATGTGCAACCTCGAGTTCACATACTTCCACTGGTAAGAATTGTAACATCTGATCGGTCAAAATTTAAAATACATTGGAGTATTGTGTGGTAGCGGTCTCATTTGTCAGAGGAAGTAACCAAACAGCTCTTGGACTTCGGCCTATCCGACAAGGAGGCGAACATATACCTCGCACTTCTCAGAAGTGGGAAAGCTAGGGCCGGTGAGATAGCTCGTAAACTTCAACTCAACAGGATGATAGTCTACCGCGTTTTGACCAAGCTTCAGGAAAGAGAACTCGTCAAGGCCACTATGGAAAAACCAATGAAGTTCATTCCAATCCCGCTCGAAAAGGCCCTTGATCTCCTTATTAGGGAAACAGAAACGAAACTGAGCCTAATGAAGGATCGCCATGATGCAGTGCTAGATGAATGGAAGAGTGTGCTGACCGAGCCTCCTGTATCCGACGTAATGAGCTTCAGGATTGTGCAAGGAAGAAAGCAAATCTACGAACTCTTGACTAAGATGTTTAAGTCGGCTGACAATTACGTGCGTCTCGTTACAACGAAAAAAGATCTTGTCAGATTCCAGTACGTAGATCTCGATGATGCATTAAAGAGGGCAGCTAAGAGGGGAGTGAAAGTTCAGATTGTCGTTCAATATGAGGACGATAAACTTGACATCCTGACGCACTACGCGGGCTTTGCCTCAATTAAGGTAGTTCCAATATCAAAAGCTACACGGCTGTTCATCGCCGACGACAAAGAGATGATCATAACATTCACGACAGATGATTCTATGGCGCTCAACAGCAAGCAGGAGACCTGCCTGAAGATTGAATCGAGAGAGGGGAAGTCCCTGAATACGGTTGTTGACATCTTCGCAAACTTCTGGGAATCTGCAGATGAATTGGATTTACCTGAGAGTATTTCAAAGGTCGGGGAAGACTTGAAGGTACTTAGAACAGACGAAACATTCAACCACTTTCTCCACAACATGGTAGGGTCCGCCGCGTCGGAACTCCTCATCGGGATCCCTAAGAGTTCACCGCCGGACGCAAAAGAGAGAATTATGGAGGAAGTGGCGAAAAGAGCAGACCAAGTACCGGTTCGAATGATTCTTTTTGTAGAATCGAACGACCTTAATCAAATT
>CAYWMG010000297.1:0-4508 GCA_964459245.1 uncultured Candidatus Bathyarchaeia archaeon | reverse complement strand
GTACGCCTAGAGAGATATACGAGTCCCCTGCGAACGCGTTTGTTGCAAGCTTCGTGGGAGAACCTAACGTGCTTGACGGACGCATTGATACCGTTAACAAAGAAGATAGAGTAATCCACGTCAGAATAGGCAACAACGTTGCTCTTGAGGGGCGGCTCTCAAATGACATCTCGACATACGCGGTGGGAGATGAAGTACGATGCTTAATTCGACAGGAATCAATTCTTGGTAACGATCAAAATAAACAGAACTTTCCCGTGAAGGTTCGGGAAGTGAGCTATCAAGGCCAGACCGAGCACTACGTACTCGAGTTACCTAGCGGCGACCTGCTTCGAGCCGTCAGATTTAATCCAAGTGGAGTACCACTCAAAGTTGGTGAAGCCATGATAGTTCAACTCCCTTCATCAAAGGTCATGGTGTTCAAAGAAAGATGAGAGCCAGATTCAGCAACGTCGACGTCAAGGCTTTCACAGTTTTCCTAGTCATAATGGGTTTCTTCATGGTCTTCTTGTTCTATCCTCTAGCGTATGTCTTCAAGAGTGCATTCATGGTTCAAGGTAAGATTACAGCAGCCTTCTTTGAATTATTGTTCACCGACAGTTTTCTTACGCAAGCATTAACGAATAGCATACTCATTGGCGGATTGACAACCGTTGCCACTGCGGCGTTCAGCCTACCTTTAGCCTTTCTCTGCGTTCGTTGCCGGTTCCCAGGAAAGAGTTGGCTACAGGGCTTGTTGCTTGTTCCGCTCGTAATGCCTCCGTTCGTTGGAGCCATCGGTTTGAAGCAAGTCTTTGCACGCTTTGGCTCAATCAACTTACTCCTCATCAAACTTGGCCTGATGAACTCTTCCAACCCCATAGACTGGTTTGGTGGAGGGTTTTGGGGGATCATAACGATCGAGGTGCTGAACCTCTTTCCAATCATGTATCTCAGCATCGCAGCAGCGCTAGCCAATGTTGATCCAAGTTTAGAAGAGGCAGCAAGCAGTCTTGGAGCCAAAGGTTTTACACTCTTCCGAAAAATAATCTTCCCCCTCACATTTCCAGGGTTCTTCGCGGGTGCCATAATCATCTTCATCTGGGCCTTCACCGACCTTGGAACTCCTCTGATCTTCGATTTTTCTAAGACCATTCCAGCGCAGATCTTCAGCATGACTCAAGATGTTGAAACAAACCCTATGGGGTATGTTCTTACAATTGTGACTCTCCTAGTTTCAGTCATCGCGTTGCTGTCGGTGAAGAGGTATGTGGGGCTTCGTAGCTACGAGATGATGGGGCGTGGCCAGCATGTTGGGCGTCGGGAGCAGGATCTAAAAGGTTGGGCAGCTGTTGCGGCAACATCTTTCCTAGTAGTCATCGTTGCAGTCGCCATGATTCCTCAAATCTCGGTCATCCTAATGTCCGTGGCTGGCCAATGGTTTCAAACAATCCTTCCAACAAGATACACTACCCAGTACTTTGCAACATTGGTAACTCATCCAGTTGCTGGTCCAAGCATCCTTAACAGCCTATTCTACAGTGGCATTAGTACTGCAGTTGACATCTCATTGGGAGTCATCATTGCGTACATGCTTACGAGGCGCAAGTTTCCCGGTCGGGACATACTTGATTCAGTCGCTATGATGCCCCTTGCCATTCCAGGCGTGGTTATAGGCTTCGGATATTTAGCCGCCTTCTCACGAACACCGCTCAACGTATTTATCAACCCCGTCCCACTCTTAATCATCAGTTACGCCGTCCGGCGATTGCCCTACACCTTGCGAGCAGCCTACGCTGGTTTCCAACAGACAAGCGTCTACCTGGAAGAAGCAGCAATGAATCTTGGCGCTTCACCGCTTCGAACGATGAGAGCAATCACATTACCGCTTATAGTAGCAAACGTGATCGCGGGCGGTGTTCTCTCATTCTCCGCCGCCATGATGGAGGTCAGCGATAGCCTGATTCTGGCTCCGCAGGATCAATACTTCCCGATGACTAAAGCAATCTACACGTTGAATTTGCGATTAACGGACGGCGCGTTCGTAGCTAGCGCGCTGGGTGTCGTAGGAATAGTTGTGGTAGCAACCTGCTTCTTCATTGCCAATAGACTACTTGGAAGAAGCATGGGAGAACTTTTCAAAGCCGGATAGGATCCGCGTCTCTCCGTTGGAAGTATCAAGGTCGAGGTAACTTGAGATCTTGGGCTTTTGGGAATGTTTGGGAATAGATGAACAGGTTTTATATTCAATCAACATCGCACCGCTCACTTACGAGGAAGCAGATCGTTGAAAAAAATTTACGCGACATGCGTGCTCATTATTCTATTGACACTGTATGGTCAACCGTTTCTACCCCAAGTTCAAGCTGAAACGAGAACACTCAAGATCGTATCGCCTCATCCCGAATCTATCCGAAATGAATTCGCGGCTGCCTTCAAAGCGTGGTATCTGCAGAAATACAAGGTGGGAGTAGATGTTGAATGGTCCGACTTTGGCGGCACATCAGGAGACGTCAAGTACATTGAATCAGAGTTCACAACCAACGCAAGCGGTATCGGCCTAGACTTAATGTATGGCGGCGGCGTCGATCCATTCATCAAGCTCGCTTCAGATGGATACCTTGCCCCTTACAAAGTACCAGATCCCATACTTAGTCAGATCCCGAAGGACTTTGCTGGCGTCCCCATGTACGATTCAAACTATCTCTGGTACGGAGCTGCCTTATCCGGGTTTGGAATAATATACAACAAACCCGTCCTCCAGAAACTTGGCCTGCCCGAGCCGAAGACCTGGACTGACTTAACGACTCCTGCAGTAGAGGGATGGGTCAGTGCGGCCGACACGCGCCAAAGCGGAAGCACTCACATGGTATACGAAATAATACTCCAGAGTTATGGCTGGAATAAAGGTTGGGAAATTATCACGCAAATGGGAGCGAATACTAAGTCATTTCCAACATCCTCTACGACGGTACCACCGACTGTTTCGAAAGGTGACGCCGCTTACGGCCTAGCCATAGACTACTATGCTTGGGATGAAATTGCCAAGAACGGCGCCGACAAAATTGGTTATGTAATGCCAGAAGGTCTTACCGTCGTCAATCCTGACTCGATAGCCATCCTGAAAGGCGCTCCCAACATGGATCTAGCGCAGAAATTTGAAGAATTCGTCTTATCTGATCAGGGGCAAAGGTTATGGATGCTTCGAGCGGGCGCAGCAGGAGGCCCACTGAGAGATACTCTAGGAAGAATGAGTATTCTTCCAACTTTGTATGGCAGGCTAGGCTCGGCGTCCGTAGTGCCCATCAATCCGTTCAACCTGAAGAGTACGCTTCACTACGACGCCGATACTGGCTCAGCACATTATGCAGTACTCAACGATATGATTGGATCCATGATTATAGACCAGCACGACTCCCTGGTTAGCGCTTGGGAGAAGATCATTGCTGCAACGAAGACACAAGGCGTCTCTAATGCAACGATTGAGGCTGCGAGAACTACGTTAGGAGCAGCACCGATCAATCAACAACAAGCCGACGCCGACGGGGCGAAATGGCAAGATCAAGTGTTCAGAAATCAGCAAATCTCAACTTGGCGCCAGTTCGCGCTTGCAAAATATGGCAACGCAACAAGCCTTGCCATCAAGGCAGTAGGTGCTGCGCAGACAACTACAGCAAATGGTCAGCAACAACAGTTAATGTACGTTAGCGTCGCCGCTGTGGTCGTCATCGTCGCTGCTGGCGTGTACATGACGAGGCGCAGAAAGGAAGCTGCAGAAGTCAAGAGGTAGAAAAGGAGGAGAGCAGGGTTCGAAGGTCCATCCTCGTTTTGGAGTATGAACAATGATCAATCATTGGTGGCCAAGTACAGGATGAGGTACATAGTGTGCTTCTAGACGGTTAATCTCATCTGCATCTAGCTTGACGTCTAGTGCTCCTACTGCTTCCTCAATATGCTCCACCTTTGTGGCCCCTATAATCGGGGCAGTAATGCCCTTGTGGAAGAGCCACGCGAGAGCAACTTGTGCAGGGGTCACATGTTTCTCTCTGGCCAGTGTTTCAACGCTCTCTACTATGTCAAAGTCTTCTGGTTTGAAGAATCTCTCTGAAAGTGACGTGTCGCTCTCGTACCTCAGGGTGCTTGGTGTTTCTTTGCGCTTATATTTACCTGTGAGGAAGCCACGTGCGAGTGGGCTCCACGGGATCAATCCGATGCCTTCTTCGCGGCAGAGAGAGATCATTTCACGTTCTTCCTCCCGGTAGCATAGGTTGTAGTGGTTCTGCATGCTCACGAAACGTTCTAACCTCAGGCGGTCGCTGGTATGTAGTGCTTTCAAGAACTGCCACGCGAACATGCTCGAGGCGCCAATGTAACGCACCATTCCTTCGTGGACGAGGCCGTCGAGGGTTCGAAGAGTCTCTTCAATTGGCGTCGTGTAATCCCAACGATGAATCTGGTACAAGTCAACGTAATCCATCTTTAATCTCTTTAGTGAACCCTTGATCTGTTGCATGATATGGCGGCGGGAA
>CAYWMG010000296.1:0-2730 GCA_964459245.1 uncultured Candidatus Bathyarchaeia archaeon | reverse complement strand
TTTATGGATTGGCAAAGAACACGCCACCGTAGGCTCCATAAAAAAAGTAATAGCAACTCGTTTGGCAGTCGAGAATCTCACTGCACCTGAAGGCACCATATTCGCGATAGGCGGATCGTCCGCTGATCCACACAATAGCGGAATTCCATCTGCGCAGATCAAGGAAGGAAGATTGATAGTCTTCGATATCTTCCCCCAATCCGAATCAGGATACTGGTTCGACCTCACTAGATCATTTACGATTGGCAAAGCTGACAGGAAGGCACGACATATGTTCGAGACCGTAAACGAAGCTCAAGAAGCAGCCATGGATCTTTTACGAGACGGCTTACCTGGAGACGAGGCTATGAGTAGGGCTTGTGACATAATTGAACGAAACGGATTTCGAACCATTCGAGACATTTACGAAGGAAAAACACGTGAGACCGCGTCAGGATTCATTCACTCACTAGGACACGGAGTTGGACTCACAATAGGCGAACGGCCCTACCTCACATTCCAGGCTAAAGATCGATTGAGAAAAGGACAGGTTGTCACTGTCGAACCCGGTATATACCTGCCCAGATTCGGAGGAGTGAGAATCGAAGACACCGTAGCAATTACTGAACGAGGCTACAGAAACCTCTCGAACGCCCCAAAGATGTTTGAGCTATAACGCTGACTATTCCTCTCGTCTAATTCTGAACTGTCAATTCTATTTCATACCCTTGGTACTTCTGGCCGGTCCACCAGACATCCATGAAGGCACGCGAGTTGGCGTCAATTGGTGCTAAGCACGATTCTTGGTCTTGAGCTAATCACCCGAACCCTCTTCGATTTAGATGGCACCAAAACCTGGCATGTTATGTATCATAATTTTGCTATTCACCGCCATCCGTCGATAAGATATTAAGAGGCAGAATGAACTAACAAACAGGCGGATTACGGGTTGAAGGTCGAGAATGACTTCTCTAAGCCTTTGCGTGATTCAATTAACCAAGCTTTCGTTGAGGTCTTGGGTGAATCCAACTCGAAAGTATTCCTCGAATACTTTACCGCTCATCATTCGATTCAAATGGAGAAGATAGACTCGCAACTTGTTGAGTTTTCCTCTGCCTTATCTTCCCTTGGAACGGGAGGGCAAGTTCTTGGTAGAACTATTGCAAAACGACTGTTTGCCAAGTTGGGATTGGAGTATGAAGAAGATTTGAATAAGACTTTTCTTGATTATATTCAAACGGCAATGGAAAGTGAGCGGCCATGAGTGAGGAGCGCGTAGCTACGGGCGTTGTCGGACTTGATGAGCGAATCGGCGGCGGTCTGCCTAAAGGCAGTTTAACTGTGGTTAGCGGTGAGCCAGGAAGTGGTAAGACGACTTTCTGCGCCCAATTCGCCCATTATGGAGCATCGGAACTACATGACCCAAGCGTCTATGTTTCATTCGGTGAAAGCCGCAAAGTCTTCTATTCAAATATGCAACTGTTGGGATTGAATTTTGAAGAGTGTGAACAGTCGTTCAAGTACCTTGACTTCGTTAGGATGAAGGGTGGAGCTGAAGAAATACTCACAATAATCATAAAGGAGCTAGAACAGACTAACGCGCGACGACTTGTTATAGACTCTTTTACTACTCTCTGTCAGACGATAAAAGATGCGTCCGAACAACCAGTGGTCATGGATACCATTCTGAGCAAGATAATGCGAGGAATGGGTTGCACAACCATTCTTACAGTTGAGAAGAATTATGGACAGCCATGGCTCGGTAGCGGGTTTGAGGCGTTTGTGGCTGATGGAATCATATTCCTAGAAAGAGACGAAGAGAGTGGAATAAGGATGATGAAGATTCCGAAACTACGCGGCACAAAACTACCACAAACCAGATTCCTATGTTCATTGTATAATGGATTTCGTCTCATCCCCCCTCTGGGTCCCACCAAACTTTTAGTTAGTGATAGAAATGTAAGTGATTCAAAACTAGCAGGTTCCTTCAAGAGACCCTGGACACCTGCCCCAGGCACTCAAACTCGTTTTTCGACAGGAAACATGGAACTGGATAATATCGCAAATCGCGGCTTCGAACGAGGAGCCTACGTAGTTCTAGAGGTCGAAAGAGACGTGCCACCTAGAGCAGTTAAATCCTTAACATACCCGCTTATGTGGAACTTTCTCTCCCAAGGACATGGCGTGCTATGTTATTTAGGCCAGAACACCAGCGGAGAGGAAATCAAAGCAATTGCATCTTCCTACGTTAGCTCAAAAACCTTTGATAAACTTGTGAGAGTTTTTGAAGACAACCCTCACCGATCGACTATCCATCCATACATCGTCCCGTTGAGAGGAGGTAAGCAAGACCTTGATCATGAGGCTGAACTGTTTCATACGACGTCGCATAAACTAATGAAGATGACGAGAAAGAACGTGTTGAGTATTATTAGCTACGCAGACCTTGAGAACAAATACGCCGGCAACATTGAGCAACTCTTTTCTCACATTGGAGATTCGATTGGCCATAATATGAGCTCTGGCAACGTCACCTTGGCCATCGCAAGACCAGGACTCGCTATTACTGAAAAGGTGCTTAACATAACTCGATGGCATCTCAAACTAATCGAGCGAGACGGAGCCGTCCTATTCTATGGTGTAAGGCCACGAATCAGCCTTCACGCAGTGGACATAGATGAATCAGGAGATCAAGTAAAAATGCGTCTCACTCCCATGCTCTAAAGCAATGATCACTTCCACAAAACCAAC
>CAYWMG010000295.1:0-2123 GCA_964459245.1 uncultured Candidatus Bathyarchaeia archaeon | reverse complement strand
CGCGAAAACCTCTTTAGTTGTTGAGAGATCGAACTTCTCCAGCAAAACCTCTCTCTGGGTTTCAACATTGAGTGGTGAATTACGCATGGCACGAACAAGCATTCTTGAGCGGTTGGATCTGTAGTCAGCCTTTCTTTCTATGACGCCGAAACGACGTGCTACGTGCCAGTGGCGCCACGCAAATAGATCGGAATTCTGCAGGGATTCTATCAGGACTTTCTCAACGTCTTCGGGCGTAAACTTCGTCAGTTCCAACTCTACAGTATCCGGTTCAATCTTGAAGGGGCAGATTAAGGCTATCCGGTAAGGATCCGTCTGCGTCGCGACGTTAAAGCCGTATTTCGCGCTTAGCATGGATGCGAGAATCATTGCGATCGTGTCGTTGACCATGCTGCCGAAGCAGGCGTGGATGATTATGCAGTTCTCGAATTTTTCGATTGTGACGTGATCATCGGTCGGCAGCGGGAAGAGGTTGATGTGTGATTTTATCGTGTCAGTGATCTTGCTTAGGGCCTCATCGTTGATCTGAACCTCCATCTGCAACTTCTTCAGCGCCAACGGATCCTCGAGCCTTGAGGCAATGAATTCGCGGAGTCTGCCGACCTCCTGCGCCGTCTCGTAGGAGACGGGAATAATCTCTCCTTCCCAACTCGGAATAGCGTCAAGCGTTGGAGATGTGGGTTCCACCTCTACAGAAAGTTTCTCCTCGTTAACATTGATTATCTTCCAAGTTTGTCCGTGAATGATGAAGATGGTTCCGGCCTTGCATTTTCTTGAGACGAAATCTTGATCCAAAGTTCCGATCCTGCGTTTCCTGAAGAAATCGAAGATGTCGAATCTTTTCACATCGGGTATGACTGAGAGGTTCTCGTAGTAATAGTGAAATGTACGTGGGAAACGGGCCGATACGACGTCATCAACAAGCCGAATGATTCCAATTGAGTTCAAGAACTTTACAAAGTCATGCAATTCTTCACCGGTGAAATCTCGAAATGGTTGTGCGTGAGATATGATCGTAAGAATTTCCGCGAGTTTAGGACGCTCTAAATCAAGTGCGATGCCCGCGATTTGGTGGGCCAGCACGTCCAGTGCGCGGTCGTGGATTGACGTCTTCTCGATCTTTGAGGTCTTTGCGTTCTTGGCCAGAACAGCCGCCTCTAACAGATCATCGGCCCACGCTCCCACGATCGTCCCCTGCGCCAGCCCTCGCAATGTGTGGCCGCTTCGGCCGATTCTTTGGATCAACCTAGTAGACATACGAGGGGACATGTATTGGACGATATAATCGACCCTACCAATGTCCATACCTAGCTCAAGAGAAGAGGTGCATATCACCGCCTTCAGCGAACCGTCTTGAAATGCCTTCTCCACTTCCTCTCGTATTTCTCGCGATAATGACCCGTGGTGAACTCGTATTGGTATGTTAGGTTTCAGGACATGAAGTTGAGAGCCGACGGCTTCGGCTTGCTCACGCGTGTTTGTGATGACCAGGGTTGATTGCCTCTCTGAGATTAACTCTGCAATTCGTCGCGCGCGTGCTATTGTGGTCGGAGGTAACCCAAATCTCTCTGCATCCTTTGTATCTTGCTGGTTAGGGTTTACGAACTGGGTTTGAATCTCAATTTGCCTCAGTTCAGAGGATTTCACAACGGTTACGTCGCGACCGGCCCCTGCTAGAAACTGACCTACCTTGTCCTGTTCGCCTACGGTCGCAGAGAGACCGATTCTTTGAAAACTTCTTCCGGTAAGATGTTCCAGGCGCTCTAGTGCTAATGATAGTTGTACGCCTCGTTCGTCGGTCGCCAATTCATGAATCTCGTCGATGACAACCCACTGGACGGCTTTGAGATGCTCGCGCATTCGTCGGCCGGGCAAAATTGCTTGCAACGTCTCTGGAGTTGTGACCAGCATGTCAGGCGGGGATCTGGCTTGACTGGCCCTAACGCTCGTAGGCGTGTCTCCATGCCTGCCTTGCACTTTGATGTCCAACTCGCCACCGATGTCCGTGAGCCTGCGCATTATGTCGCGGTTTAATGCTCTAAGCGGCGTGACGTAGAGGATCGAGATGCCTTTCATGTTGCGTGTGGATCTTTGTTCAAGAAACATGTTGAAGATTGGCAGAA
>CAYWMG010000294.1:0-16663 GCA_964459245.1 uncultured Candidatus Bathyarchaeia archaeon | reverse complement strand
AAGGGCCATACTCTGCCTTCTGTGGGTTGGACTTCGCGGAGAGAAACGGAATCGTAGCCCTTCTGCACGGCTTCAACCTTATTCGCCCCGTACGTCTTTTTGACGTATTCCTTTGCCTTATCCAATGATATTATGTCAGGGGCAACTTTTGCAATCGCCCCGAGAACTCTCACATCTGTACCATCATCCCTGTAGTACCAAAGCCCAGCGAAGCTAGCGTTACCCGGCAAAATTGCTATTTTGTAAGTGAATGTTTTCTTCTCGAGGAAACGCACTAGTTCTTCCGGCTTCCGTTTCGATACAACTAGGAGAACGCTTCCAGGAATGGCTTTCTGGTTTATCGGTCTATTGCCATAGTGGCCCCATGGTTCAACTCCTTTCACCATGGTATCGTCCAGCACTACTATGACGTCCGCTTTATCAATGTCCATCGCAGCGCTCGCAACTGCCTCCAGTTCCTCCTCCGACATGACATCGGAGATGTGTGCGAAGTTCGCGCATGGGATGCCATTTCTCTGTGGATCATCACTGTACCTGCCGTTTGAAAAAGCCGTCTTGCCCTGCGAGTGAGCTACGTATACTAGGTCCTTGGTTATCCTCTTCGCTAATGATTTTTGGAAAATGCCACGATAGTTAACCTCAAGCCGTTTTACGCCTACTTCAAGAGCGTCGAGATCTGCTTGACTTAACTGTTTACTCAAAAGAAACCTAGAGGTTAACTCGTGCATATTCTATTAAGGATTGTCAAAAGAATGATTAAGCATTACCAAAAAAATGACGAAGAGAACTTTTTAACCTACAATGTTCACAATTAAACCCATCTTACTGAACAATGTTTCGTTAGAATGTGCTTTTATGACCACAACTCAAGTCAAAGAGAAAGAATTGAGCGAATTAGCAATCGACGATATCGATCGAAAAATCTTGGAGATTATGAGACATAATGCAAGAACTTCGCTCACTTCAATATCGAAGAGACTGAACCTCTCCAAGTCTGCTGTGAAGTATCGTCTTGATCGGCTAGTTCGGTCTGGAGTGATTAAGTCTTTCTTCGCATTGGTTGATTCTGCTGTTTATGGTTTGAAGTTGTCCGTTGTATTTGATTTGACAATTGAACCTCAAATGATTGAAGAGGCAGCAGAGCAGTTGTCCGCTTACAGTGAGGTAATTAGAGTCTATGAGCTTACAAACAGTCCTGAATTACACGTCCATGCACTCTTCACAGATAATAATCAACTGGAACAATTCATTCACAATAAACTCTATACCATCAAAGGAATTCACGTAATCAAATCTGGAATGATAATGAAACGGTACAAGACCGAGCTGTCCTTAACAATTTGATTGCGTTGTCATTTCAATTTTGCCTATGACCACAGCCTTCGTAAGGCATCAGCAAATCTCTCAGGTTGAGATATCTGTGGCGGCGTCCAGTGGTGACAGTTATTATACACTTCAATATTACAATCAAGAAAGTGTGTAGCGAGACGTTTTGCCTTCGCTTCCTCGACAGGACTACTTAGGTCCCCGATGGCTATGTAGAGTGGCCCATTAAATTTCCGAAGCTTTCCGTAGAGGAGTTCAGCTGTTTGGAAGCTGCGCAGAAAAGCTCGTACACCTACGGTACGTTTCTCGAGAACGGGAGTAAGATCCAACTGGGTCATGTTGACTTCTGAACGAACCTTCAATCGCATGAATTCTTGCAAGAATTTTTCTGGTGGAACATGTTGAAGCTTCTTCAATTCCTCTCGTTGTTGTAGTTCTTCTGAACTCATCCCGATGTTGCCAATCCAATCTGGTTCAACGAGCGCGATACTTCGCAGTCGCTCTAGGTACTTGGATGCGTAAGCAAGCGCGAGAGATGCACCAAATGAGTAGCCGACTACATGAAATGAGTCAAAACCCATTGAATCGGCGAATCTACGAAGTGCTTCAACCTCTATGTCCAGTCGCCAAGTCTCCAGAGGCATGTCAGCATAGATTTCATGATCTTTCATTATGAAATTGATATCATCTTTCAGAATAGCAAGCAATTTACCATAACAGTCAGCAGCTGGAAAAATTGACCCAGGAATGAAGAGAACCGATGGAAGCTCAGGCCCAATAGTGTTTTGTGACAGGGCAACCATCACCGTTACAGTGAGTAGTAGATAACCGGACTCCGATACATACGCGTGTATGCCGCGGAATAGAGAAAGGGGGAAAGGTGAGTTGACTAGGACTTTTTGTCTTCCTTGGAAATTCTAGCTCTCACAATTGGTCGGAGAACCATTATGGCTGCCACTGCTGCAATGGCAATGAAGATCGCTGAAATCAGGAAGGGCACGCTAAAGGAGCCGGCGAAGTAGACGGCAAGAGCAGCTGCACCATATCCAGCTAGAATTGACGCAAGGCCCTTTGCAGTGTAAAGCATGCCATAGTTGGCTGTGGCATTCTTTGAGCCGAAGATGTCTCCGGTTATCGCTGAGAATAGCCCGTAGATCTCTCCCCATGACAGGAAAATGAGTGGTAATAGTAGTACGAAGGCTATGGGATTCTTTTCAATCGTTAGCACCAACACCATGAGCACTGCTTGAATGGCGAAGGCGATGAACATTGTAATCTCTCTTCCAATCTTATCTGATACTGCGCCCCACAAGATTCTAGCCAATCCGTTCGTGACCCCTGCTAAGGTGGCCGTTAAGGCTACGATCCCGATTCCAAAGAAGACGGTTTGGCCTACTCCGAGTGATGTAGCAATTTGCGAGAGATTACCGGTTGTCATTAATCCTCCAGTTGCCACTAGCGTGAACATTACGTAGAGCAACCAAAACTCAGGTGCTCTAATAGTCTTATACCACGGATACTCAAGCTTAGTTTGCTCCACAACCGACGTTACCTTCTTCTCCTTCTCTTTCCAGCCTACTGGTTTCCACTGAGCTGGCGGATGTCTCAGAATCAGGGCTGTAACTAGGGCTATTACGCCTTGGGCGACACCCCAAACGGCCATTGCATTTCCCCAGCCAAGCCCCAGAATCGTATCAGAGATGGGAATTATAGTAAGCGCTGCTCCACCACCAAAGCCTGCTGCGGTTAAGCCAGCAGCTAATCCCCTTCTGTCCGGGAACCATTTTACAGCATTTCCCACGCAGGAGATGTAGATTATTCCACAGCCCGTTCCAGCAATTGCACCATAGTAAATGTAGAGGTCAGTGACGCTGTGGGCAATCGTCCCCCCCAGAAGCCATCCTACTAGAACGCCTAAGGAACCGAGAATCATCAATTTCCTGATGCCGAGTTTGTCAACAAGGAAACCTGCTACAGGTACAGGCCATGTTTCGAATAAGACGAATATGGTGAAGATTGCTGCGACGAGTGGATATTGGGGTGGCGTTAACGCCAAGGTCTTCTGAATACCGGGCGCAAAAAGGGTGAACGCATATTGGTAGTTCGAGATAACAATCATAGCAACCACTCCAGCAATAAGTTGTATCCACCTATTGCCAGATATAGGACCGAAAGCTTGCTTCGCTAGATCCATGCCAACTCCGGATTGGCCGCCAGAGCTTGCGTAGAAAGAAGCTTTCGAGGGAAACTCACCCTTTATGGATTTGTCTATCAAGAAGTGCACCAAGCATGAATGCTCTTCGTGCGTTTAAAAGACTAACTATCAAATCTGTACAATTTTCAATTATGACGGAGGAATATTGCACAATAATCGATTTACGCTCTCATCAACAATACATAGGCACATGTAAATTGGAAGTCGAAGCAAAACGGTTTCTGATATTTTCGACGACTATTGATCAGAGTATAATATTTGTCAAGTTGGCTGGGTCCTGATACTATGTTCAAGAACAGTTATTCCGAATCTCGAACCCGAAACAAAACTCTCAAATCGTAGACGGGCAGTTTATGAAATCAAGATTATGGTCCCGAAAGCGTTTTGTATAATGTCAACTATACAAGGCCTAATCTTATACTCTGTTCTATAAAGACGCTCAGATTTAGATTCTTTCATGAAAAATTTGATAGTATTTAGACGTATGTAGCCACATATACCATACGTGTAAATTCCCTCCATTAGAGCTCATAATTGTGAAATATGTTGGAGCTCTCGTCTCAACTATCTGAATCTGAAACTTATCCGGAATATGAACAATTAACTTGGGTGGTCGTTCATGGCCGCGGTGTTATACATACGGGCAACGCGAATGTTCTGGTAAAAACGTTAGCCACAACCGGCACCATGGCGGGCAAAGAATCTTACTTCTACATGAGGTATGATGATTCACCAGAGCGCGATAATATCCCGCATTTATTCTACGCGGTTTTTGGAAATCCTACAATAGATGTGGTGCTACATGAAGAAGTGGAACCAGTAGGACATGTCTTCAACGCAATAGTTGTGCTCGATTCTTCAATGCTACTCCACCCGACCTCTCAGAGAGCCTTGCTCTTCGATGGAGCAAAGAAGGATGCCACGCTAATCGTCAATACTTCCTTGAGCGTGGAAGAGATCGTTCGATTAGTGAAGAAACATTGTCTTGCACAGGATTGGGAGGGCAAAGTTGTGACGATCAAGGCGAAGAGCTACGACAAAGATATTGCATATCCACTAGCCGGCGCCATAGCCAAGTCCCTTGGAATTGGCACACTAGACGATCTTCTTATCGCCCTAGAATCACTCGGTCAGAGCAAGAAAGCTGACAGTGTGAGAAGAGCATATGCAGAAACCAAACCTGTAGCGGTGAAGATTAAAGCTGCAGAAACCGACTTGGCAAAGACCAGAAAGACTGAGAGGGAGGCACTTCCGATTCCTGTCAGGGGTAAATGGTGGGACCCAACCACATACAGGAAGTATCAAGCAGCTGCAGCAGATGCACGATCCTATTCCCACCGGATCGAGGCTATGCCAAGATGGGAGGCATTAGCGCCCGGCCTAATTGAGTTTGGCCCTCCTCCTGGAAAGAGGAATATTGGATTCAGAACTTCATTCTCAAGAACGTTAAGGCCAGCAATTGATGCTAAGAAGTGTACTGACTGCAAGTTATGTTCAATTTATTGTCCGGACGGAACAATCGACTTCGATAAGATCACGGTCGACTTTGACTATTGTCAAGGTTGTGGAATATGCGCACGAGTTTGCCCGACGAAAGCAATTGAAATGCAGAGCGAACTGAAGATTGTAGAAGGCCTCAACGAGGAGCAGGTAACAACGGTTGGAGAAGCGCTTAGGGATTATGGTTACTAGGAGGATGATTGAGAGATGACTGCTCAAGTTACTGTTCCTAAGCCTGTGCTTAGAAAGAAGTATGTTTGGACCGGAACGAGGGCTGTGGCTGAGGCCGTTAAGATCGCGGATGTTGACGTGATCGCTGCCTATCCAATTAGACCCTACACTGGCATAATGAATGATTTAGCGAAAATGGTGGCTGATGGTGACTTTCAGGCGGAGGTGGTTGTCGCCGATTCAGAACATTCACAATTCGAGGTTGTTAAGCACGCTTCTGCTGTTGGGGCGAGGACATTTGTGGGCAGTTCAGGAGTCGGCTTAGCATACGCGGCTGAAGCCATATCCGTAACCGCCTTGGGACAGTTACCCGTAGTTGCGGTGGCAGGTTGCAGAGCCCTTGACGATCCAGGCAATTTCGGAATGGAATGGAACGATGTCTTTCTCTTCCGAGATGTCGGCTGGCTAGTATCATGGGCCAAGGATCCGCAAGAATCACTAGACATGACATTGGTCGCCTACAGAGTGGCGGAAGATCGGAGAGTATTACTTCCGCACTTCGTCGCCATGGACGGTGCAGCTATAACACATGTTTCAACCCCTGTGGAGACACCTCCAAAGGACAAAGTGACTGAATTCCTTCCACCTTACAAGCCGCCATTTCCTCTTGACCCGGCCTATGGTCCGGTCACTAAAGCGAATCACATCGCCCCGTCATTGATAGGACCAGAACAGAGAAAACTCATTGACGTTTCGATGAAGAATAGCGTGGAAGTTATTCGTGAAGCCTGGAAGGACTACTACAGGTACGTTGGCAGGCAATATTCTCCATTCATTGAATCAACCCTAATGGAAGATGCCGACATTGTATTGGTTTCGATGGGTGCTTACACGAAAGACGCAATCTATGCCGCGAAGAGGATGAGAGAGAAGGGCATCAAGACTGGAGTTGTTCGATTGAGATATTGGAGACCGTTTCCAGGAGACGAGCTTAGGGATGTGTTGCTAGACGCTAAAGCAGTAGGAGTCCTCGACTTCTCCTATTCCATGGGCTCACCTGACTTTGCTGGCGCGTTCTTCAACGATGTTAGGTCCACGCTTTATCAAAACAGCACAAAACCGCCCTTGATCAATTTCATATTGGCTGGCGGCAGAGAACCTACGATACGCAACTTCGAGAAGGCTATTCAATTGGTGCAGAAAGCAGCACAGACGGGAAGCACGAGTAAGCTTGTTCATTGGCTTACGTTGAGAGGTGAAGATGTATGAGCGAACTAATTAAAAGCGTAAAAGACGTACCGCCAGTTGATTACTACACATCAGGGCGTAGAACATGTGCTGGTTGTGGACCAGCTGTAGGCTATAGACTGCTCAGTAAAGCTGCGGGGCCTAACACAGTCTTCTTAGGTCCCACCAGCTGCATGTACGTAGCCAACGGGCATCAATACCTAACATCTCCCTACGCCGTCCCCTGGTATCACACTCAACTAGGCGGTGGAGGCGCGGCCGGAGTAGGAACAGCTGCAGCATTCAGAGCCTTAATGACTAAACGGAAAAGGAAGAACGAAGACATAAATGTAATAGTCTACGGCGGCGACGGAGGCTTCGCCGACATAGGATTCTCTAGCCTGTCAATGGGAATGAGCTACGACTACAGACGACTGTTATTCGTGATGAACGACAATGAATCATACGCTAACACTGGAATCCAATCATCCAGCGCTACGCCTTGGGGTGCAACCACAACGTTCACTCCTGCAGGAAAGGTCAATCAGATCGGCAACGTACGATTGAAGAAAAATGTGGCTTTAACTATGGCTGCACATCCAGGAGTCAAGTATGTTGCAACATCCACACTGCACACACCACTGGATTTCATGAACAAAGTCAAGAAAGCACTGAATTCAGGAGGCCCATCATTCATTGAAATCCTCACGCCTTGCCCGAAGGGATGGTTTTTCGATCCGAAAGAGACCGTAGACTTCGCGAAACTGGCACTTGAGACCAGAGCTTGGGTATCTTGGGAATATGCCAACGGCGAGTTCAGTCTCACTTACAAACCTAGAAAAGCCACACCCGTCAAAGAATATTTGAAACTTCAAGGCCGCTTCGCTCACTTGACAGACAAAGAGATCGATGAAATACAAAGAATGATAGATGAAGAATGGAAATATTGGGAAGAGATGGATAAGCAAAAACGAATCATACTACCCTGGACTGCAGTTCCAAATCGCGCAATACTCTCTCTATCCTAACACTGAAAATGACCAAGCCGAAAAAAATTCTACTCCAAGATTTTTCATTCTTGGAGACATTTTCTTCCAATTCAAATTGTTCTTTGCCTAATTTTTCTTACTAACATAATGCAAATTTCAAATATCGAATTACCCTCCCTAGTTGGTTAGAGGCTTGCTTAATGCGGCGGGTTAGTTCGAAGAATTTCATCTATATGATGAGTCCGAACAACAAACATGTCCTCGTGGTAAAACCTGGAGAGAGGATAGTCTTCGAAACTGAAGACGGATTTGGAGGAACAATTAAACGCGATGAAGATCCTTTCCCAGTCATCGATTTGGAGCGCATAAATCAGACCACGGGCCCAGTCTATGTTGAGGGCGCCGAGCCGGGAGACACTCTGAGTGTACAGGTAAATCGTATTCTATTACCGCGACAAGGTGTGACAACTATCTTTCCAGGATTTGGAGTTCTTCATACAGAATTCGGTCAGAAGTGGAAACGAGTGTGTCCAATCAGAAACGGCAAGGTGATCTTTCCTAAACAAATCAAACTTCCCGTTCGTCCAGTCATTGGTACAATGGGAGTATCCCCCAAAATGGAAACAGTCGGGAATCTATACCCAGGCACTCACGGAGGAAACTTGGACGTGAAGGACATAACTGTGGGGGCTAAAGTCTTCTTCCCAGTCTTCGTACCCGGGGCACTTTTCTCTTTAGGAGATGGAAAGGCCGTGATGGGTGACGGTGAAACTAACGGAGTTGGAATCGAGGTTGCAATGAAAGTTACTGTTACCTTCGGGCTTTTGAAGGGAGTAAGCATCACGCGTCCAAGGCTTGAAAACGCGGTTTATGTGATGACAATGGCGTCTTCGAAAACTGTTGAAGAGGCTTCGAGGCTTGCTTTGAGAGATATGTTGACCCTTCTTACGAATGAGACAACTCTAGCGCGAGAAGAAGCTTATGCGCTCCTGGGAGCTATAGCCGACGTTAAAATTGCGAATCTTGTAGACCCTGAAGTTACAGTGCGTGTATCGGTTCCGAAGTATGTGTTCAAACAAGCTAAACGGAGGCCTCGATGAAACGAGAGCTTTTTGTTGCGAATCAAGCTTTCATTGATTCTTGTTGTCTGCTTCTGCCCATGCGAACTTGGTTACTAGAGTTTTTGGGTAGTAATTTTTCCAGTCATAGTTGACTTTCCGGCAAAACTTGACTGAGACTCTTGGATCGATGTAATTTTTGAGCGATGTACCAAGGTTCCATGTTTTGCTGAGCTTCATTTGTGTGAGGCGAAGTTTTAGTGACTGCTTACGTTTGGCCACGGACTTACCTTCCTTTCCCTTCAGTGACCTGAGCATTTCGAGTCGTTTCTGGTAGGTTTCCTGCCACTTCTTTGGCACCGCTTTTTGATGGTTCATCAATTGTGCCACCGAAGCGTTTGCCTCCATCAGCACCATCTTCTTCTCATTATCTGAACTTTCTGACGCGATCTTGGAAGATTCTAATTTTTGTCTGTAGAGTTCTGTGGCTGAGTAAGTGCGGAATACTTTGGGGCTCAATCGTGGCATGGCTTCAGATAGGAATTCACGTACTTGTTCGGTGGTGATTCCGCTGAAAACTCGATCTCCGTCTGAGATGAATTCCTCCAAGTTTCGGTAAGCGGCTTCTGATACTGCATATTCTCGCTCAAAGAGTATGGAGTCTTTGCCGAGGAAGTGTAATCTTACTTTTGGTGAGCTGTTGTGGGTTAAGCGAATGTGTTCTCGTTTAAGACTTGTGGCACCCACAGTTCCGCTTTCGGTCTCCTGCTCATCACCGACACGGATCTTAAAGACGTCAATCAAGTAGGCGAGGGTGGCTACCTTTCGCCGTTTTACATCATCAGCTGTCAAGTTTTTCTGAATGTGTGCTCGAACTTTTTTCACTCTTGATTCAAGCTCGAGGGCAAGGTCAAACTTCTCTTGCGCCCGCTCCTGTTTCATTGGAGTCGCGTCATGGAACCACACATACTTTACTTTCCCAGACAGCTTGTCCGTCCATCTTGCTATCCAGAGTTCAGCCGGTCTCCATTCTCTGCTCGCCCACTCATGCTGAGGGTTAGGAGCATCGGGGCTAAGGTTCAGCGTAACATCCTTCGTTGTTACGGCGGGTTTCCATCTTCCTCTGTCAGGGTGTTTGCCTCTTCCCATGAATATACTTGGGGGTTCTACTGTGTAGTTAGCGATCTCCATTCTGGCTCCATCGACGGTGGCCCAACCGTAACGTTCTTTTCGCTCTTCTCGAATTTTCTTCCTCTCGGTAGCTAGTTGTTTCTTCTCTTCCTTTGACATGTTCGCTTTTCGTGTTCGTTCAGCTTCGAGCCATCGAGTGATTGGTGACCAGTCGAAGTCTTCGAGAGTAATCTTCTCCTTAAGGCCTAGGGCGGCTGAGAAATCTTTCATGAAGTTGGAGCAAAATGTGCGATCTTCCACGTATGGGGTGATGAATTTTTGCGCAAACTTTACCGCCATCTCTTCTTGTAACGGATTCAAGGGAAGTGGTTTTCCACGGAATGATATTGTGAAACCTTGAGGCTTGTAGGGATCGGGAATCAAGACGCCGTTGTGAATTAATTGTTTGAGTTCCCGTGAAGCCATCACTTTGACCCTACCAGTTCAATCCTAATGATATCTTCAATCACCGTAAAGGGGTCAGATATACATTACAGTCACTCTACGTAGTTGGCCCGATCCGGATCAGGCTAGTATATGAAACTGCAGTTGATTAAGGAGTCACATTGAAGAGGGACGTGTTCTAGCAGGACGAACTATGCTCTCCTTACCATCATCTTCTTCTGGACTTGGCAAGGTATCAAGATGGGTTTGTCTTGAATAAGTTGATGATTGCAGCTAGAATGCATAGAATTGGTGATAGGCTAGCCATCGATAGGGTTGAAGTTCCATCAGTCGCCTCTCAGGATGTACTCGTGAGAGTGAAAGCTAGCGGGATCTGTCACTCGGACATAAACTACCGAGGAGGAATTGTTCCTGTCAGTAGACTCCCGATAACTCTTGGACATGAAATTGCTGGAGTCATAGAGAAGAGAGGAAATAGAGTGAGAGAACTGTTTGAAGGCAATAGAGTTCTCGTGCACTACATAATAAGCTGTGGAAGATGTGGATACTGTAAGAGTGGTCAGGAGAATTATTGTAGCAAATACCAAATGATTGGCAAGGACGTGGATGGGGGGTTTGCTGAGTTTGTGCGCGTTCCCGCTAGTAGTATTGTGAAGCTGCCTAAGACGATTCCATTCGAACAGGCTGCCATAATGGGGTGTGCGGTGTCAACCGCTTACCACGCCCTTAGAAGAGGACGAGTTCATCGTGGAGATGTTGTGATGGTAATTGGGGTGGGCGGTCTCGGCATGCATGCTGTCCAACTTGCATCTAAGATCTTCAAGGCCGATTTAGTGATCGCGGTGGATCTTGTTGACTGGAAGCTCAAGATGTCCAAGTACTTCGGATCGGGGGAGGTTGTTAACATGAACAATCAGAATCTCACGGAGGCTGTTGAGGAGATCACCGACGGAAGATTTGCTGATGTTGTAGTGGACTTTGTCGGGCAGAGTAAGACAATTGAAGATGGAATTGCGTGTGTCGGAAAGGGTGGTAGAATGGTTTTGGTGGGTATTGGCGCAAAATCTATGCAAGTTTCTCCCTACTCAACCATTATTGGTAGAGAGATTGAGATTGTGGGTGTGGACGATCATTTGAAGACTGAACTACTTGAACTGGTTAGACTTGCACGTTCGGGAGAATTAGATCTTTCTCGATCCGTCACACACCAGGTGAGGTTGGAAGAGATTAACAGGGGATTTGAGATTCTAGAATCTGGACGCGAGCACGTGGTACGGGTGGTTGCTCTGAATGAGCGCACCTAATCTTTGTCGTCAAAGACTGCTTTGGTTCATTTTAATTTCAGTCCGAATTTGTTTGGATCTTGCTGATTAGGACGTTGGGAGATTGCGATTTTGAAACTTTAGTATCGAGGTACTGATGGGTCAACTTGAGTTGCCCAGGCGTCGATTCCTCCGATTAGGTTCTTGACTCTTTTGAAGCCGAGTTCGCGGAGGAGCAATACTGCTCGAGCGCTTCTTACGCCGGTGTGGCAGTGAAAGACATACTCGTCGGTTAAGTTGAATTCATTGACGTGGTTCGGAACTTCGTTTAGAGGAATCAGTTTGCTGCCTTTGATTTTGCAAATGTCATATTCTTGTGGTTCTCTCACATCGATCAGGTTGACGCTTCCAGTGTCCATGAGTTTTTTTAATTCCGTAACAGTGATCTCATTTTCTTCGCCTAACGATTTAGTTTGATCGAGTCCACAGAACGCTTCGTAATCGATTAAAGATTTGATTGTAGCATGTTGGCCGCAGATTGGACAATTGGGGTTCTTTTTGAGTTTGAGTTCTCTGAAGGTCATGTTCAGAGCATCAAATAGAAGGAGTCGTCCAACGAGGGACTCGCCCTTCCCGAGTATGGTTTTGATTGTTTCGACTGCTTGAATTGTTCCCACGACTCCGGGCAAGATTCCGAGGACTCCACCTTCAGCACAGGAGGGGACCATTCCGGGAGGAGGTGGTTCAGGGTAGAGGCATCTGTAGCACGGGCCATGTTTCGCGTCGAATACTGAAATCTGGCCTTCAAATCTGAAGATGCTTCCGTATACGTTCACTTTCCCTAAGAGCACGCATGCGTCGTTTACGAGGTAGCGAGTAGGAAAGTTGTCTGTGCCGTCCACTACAAGATCGTAATCTTTGATGATTTCCAACGCGTTTTCTGAGGTGAGTCTAGTTTCATGACTCTCTACCTTAACATTTGGATTGAGTTCTAGTATTCGATCTTTCGCTGCTTCGAGTTTGGGTCGACCAACATCACGCACTGAATAGATTACTTGTCGTTGGAGATTACTCTGATCGACTACGTCGAAATCCACGAGGCCTATACTGCCGATTCCCGCTGCTGCGAGGTAGAGGCAGAGAGGTGATCCTAGTCCGCCTGTTCCAACTACCAAAACTTTTGCGGCTTTAAGTTGTTTTTGACCTTTCAGGCCGACTTCTGGCATTATTAGGTGACGGCCATATCGGCGTATCTCTTCTGGAGATAGTTCACTGGTTCGTGATTGTTGATCTGCAAAATTCATTTTTGCAACCAATGGTCTCTCACCTGGGAGAAGTGTTCGCGTACCGGCTCATTGAATACCTTAGCCTCCCGCGACTGCTGGCAGTATCAGTACTTCATCGCCTTCCTTTAGAGGCGTCTCCAGATCCTTTAGGTGGCGTATGTCAGTGTTGTTGACGAAGATGTTGATGAATGCTTGCGGTCCACCCTTGGGGTCAAGTACCTTTTGTTTGAAAGAGTCCCCATAATTGTTTGCAAGACTAGTTAAGAGCTCTCGCACGTTGGATGCGTTTGCTTCGGTCGTTTTCTGGCGTTTGGCAGCTTCCACAAGTGCGCCGTAGAATTTGACATTCACTCTTGCCATGCACTCATCATCTAACCTATCGCTGCGGTTAATGCTTCAAGGGTCGAGTCCAAGGTCTGCCATAGTTCAGGTGATGGGGGTACAGCGTCCACTGCTTTCAATCCGTTCCCTGTGACGTAACACACCACGCTTTCATCGGGAAGAATTTGTCCAGCATCAACCAAATTCTTGAGTTGAGCGACGGTGACAGCACCCGCTGGTTCCGTGAATATTCCTTCCTTGCTTGCAAGTAGTCTAATTGCTTTCTGAATATCGGCGTCTGAGACTCCCCCTATTTTACCGCCAGTTGTCTTGGCTACCTCTATAGCATAGTTTCCGTCGCCGGGATCACCGATCGCTAGACTCTTCGCTATCGTGTCAGGTTTAGCGACAGGTCTGATCGCCTGTCCAGACTCGAAGGCAGTTGCGACGGGGGCGCAGCCTGATGCTTGGGCACCATGTATGGATGTCTCCCGATTTCTAATTAGACCGATCTGTTCAGTTTCGTTGAATCCTTTCCATATGGCTCGCATAAGCGCACCGCTTCCAATAGGCACGATCACATGGTCCGGTGGTTGCCAGCCTAATTGTTCGCAGACCTCGAAAGACAATGTTTTGGAACCTTCGACGTAGTAGGGTCTCATTGTTATGTTGGCGATGGCCCAGCCGTAGCTTTCCGAAGCCAAATATGCCAAGCGGTTAGCGTCATCGTAGGTTCCTCTGATAGAAAGCACGTGTGGACCATAAGCTCGGATTTGAGCGATCTTGCTTGGTTCTATTCCCTGTGGAATGAATATGTAGCATGGAATGTTAGCCTTGGCAGCATGCGCGGCTACTGCCGCTGCGAGGTTTCCTGTTGAGACTGCTCCGACCGTCTTCAAGTCGAACTCAACAGCTTTTGAGATTGCAACACCCGCAGGTCGATCTTTGAATGAGTTGGTTGGGTTCAAGCCGTCGTTCTTAACGTATACTTCCTTTAGCCCCAGCAGCTTCTCTAGGTTCCTGCAACGGTGAAGGGGAGTAAAACCTGCATTCAGGTCAACAATATTTCGCTGGTCTTGAACCGGTAAGAGTTCTCTGTATCTCCATAACGTTCGCGGGCGCGAATCGAATGAATCATGAGATAGCTGAATTGAATCATAATCGTAAGTCACATCCACAGGCGCGAAGCATTTTGGACATGAAATCAGTTTGGTAGGCGGACTTTCTTCATTACATCGGCGACAGACGAGTGCCTGAACTGTTCCCATCTCATTGACACCAGATCAAGTTTGAACCGACCATGACGAAGCGGTATTAATGCATGGTTGAGAAGCTTATTCCTATAAGAATATCCCTTACGTAAATTATTCTATTAAGAATGCGTAGTGGATCCAGCATTCTCCAGCATCTGCGCATCAATGGTTCTGAGTGATAAATGAAAAACATCTTGAAAATTGCGCTTTACAGAATTCTTAACCTTGTCAAAATCCACGTCCTTCTCAATAATTGTTTTCATTGAAGTCATGGTTGAGCTTGGCATCCCACATGGATCGATCAGACCAAAGTAGTGCATGTCTGTATTCACGTTCAAAGCAAATCCGTGGAAAGTAATCCAATGCCTTACTGCGGCCCCGATGGAGGCAATTTTTTTCTTTCCAACCCAAACGCCTGTCTTACCTCTGCCTTCCACTCTGCCTGCTATGATGCCAAACTCTTCAAGCGTTCGCAGCAATGTCTCCTCCATGCTCCACAAGAATCTATGTATATCACGCCCTCTCGCGTTCAAATCTAGGATTGGATATCCCACGAGTTGACCTGGACCGTGATAAGTCCATTGGCCTCCTCGTTCAATCCGAACAACGGGGACGCCGTCTATCTGTGATGAAACTTCGTCAGGAACTGCTTTGCCAACAGTGAAGATGTGCGGATGCTCAACCATAATCAGCGTATCTGGAATTTGATTCCTAGCTCGAAGACTGACAAGTCTGTGCTGCAGATCCAAGACCTCGTTGTAATCCTGCCTACCCAAGTCGAGCAGGTTTCCCACGCTTTGCTGATATGGAGTGACTGACATTGGAGAGCTAAATACGAAAACTCAAGCGACGTTTAAATCTTCATCGCGTCAGATAGGTTTGAGAATATCGCTTCAATCTATCAATTCATCTTCCCTTAGCTCGAAATGGTTTCTTAATTCTCAGCCCCTACTATGGTAACCATAACCAAATAACATCATTTAGATCCTCTGCGACTCGCCCGATTCTTAACTGACATGATCGCGGCTTAAGCGTGCCCTTTTTCGCGTACGTGATCGTTAGGGGTTTGTTTACTTAGTTCTTAAATCCACATCATGCTACAAGGCAACCTGAACGTGAACCATAAGATGAGTGAGAAGAGAAAATTTACTCTACCTGACGTAACCATTCCAGAGATGGTACCGATCGCGATGCTACGTTTCATGGAATACTTCAAAGGATTCGAAAAAGTGCAGGCTGTAAGAGAAATATTTGGCGAGAAAACTGAGAAGATACTATCTGAGTTGAAGGTGGAGTTCTTCAGTTCCAAGTTCGGATACATGGGAGTTAGTGACGAGGATGGACATTTGATTGTCAGCGCATACTACTTGAAGACTGGTGAATCGGTATGCAAGTACCTGGATGTTTTGCATGAGCTTGTTCACGTTAGGCAGTACAGAGAAGGCAAGCAACTTTTCGATGAAGCGTTCGAATATCATGACCGGCCAACCGAGTTGGAAGCTTACAAACATGCGATTAAGGAAGCTAGAAGACTAGGCATGTCAGATTCTGAAATCTTCGAATACTTGAAAGTGGATTGGATGAGTGAGGATGAAGTGCGCAAACTAGCTCGTAACGTTGGCGTGAAACCTCTTCCCAAGCGAGGTAGTGGAGAACGAGTGAGATAGGTTTCATGCTCGTTGATAACTTAACGATGCATTATGTGTATTGCCTTTCCTTGAGCCGCTTCCGCAGCTTCCATAATGGCTTCAGGCAATGTTGGGTGAGGATGGATTGTAAAGCTGATGTCCTCAAGCGTCGCGCCCATTTCAATCGCTAATGCGGCTTCACTGATAATATCTGATGCTTCAGGACCTACCACATGAACTCCGAGAACAAGTCCCGTTTTTTTGTCTGCAACAATTTTTACAAAGCCCTCAGTTTCACCGGCAAGCAGAGCTCGTCCCAGAGCGGTAAATGGGAATTTCCCAACCAGTGGATCGTAGCCCTTCTCTTTGGCCTGTGCTTCTGTCAGTCCAACTGAAGATATTTCTGGATCAGTGAAGATTGACCACGCTATTCCGCGGTAGGACGATTCACTGTTCATTCCAGCAATTACTTCTGCAGCTATTATTCCGTCTTTCGAGGCTTTGTGGGCGAACAGGGGGGGGCCGACTACATCACCGATGGCGTAAATTCCAGGAATGTTAGTTCGCATTTTCTTATCTACTAGAATCCATCCGTGGTCGGTTTTCACTCCTGTCTTCTCCAAACCTATTTGGTCACTGTTCGGTCTTCGACCAACGGATACCAGAACTTTGTCGCAAGGGAGAGCCACCTCTTTTCCATCAGTCAATACTGCGTAGACTTTACCATCACGGTATTCTTTTGCTCTGGACTTTACATGATATTCAATTCCTAATTTTCTGAAGGCTCGTTCTATAACTCTGATGATTTCAATGTCAGCGACGACGCCGGGCAAAAGCTGATCAAGCAATTCA